>RFHX01000151.1 GCA_003695725.1 Candidatus Schekmanbacteria bacterium | reverse complement strand
GACTAATCGAGACCAAGCATGATCTTACCTTCGCAACAGCAATATGAAATGTAAGCCTATAGTCCTTATTCTTTTAATATCCATTTCTTTGAAATGGAGTCATATTCAAACTCATAGGCATCTAAAAAATCATTGTAATAAAAAATCCAGAATCTCTTCGATATACCAAAAACAATTCGTATCCTTTCGATAGACTCTTTTTTCTCATATTGTGAATAAGCATAATCGGCAACCTCTGAAGCAAATTTTTCCTTTTCATACCTGCCAAGCTTTCTAAAAGGGGAATTTACAAAATTTATTATCAGCAAGCTGTTGTTGTTAATAGAAATAGTAACTAAATCCCAATTATATTTTTTTACAATTTTCTTCTGAAGTGAAACAAGAGCAGATAAATCTCTTATTACCGGCAAATGCATTATTTTGCCAAAATTGAAAATCAACAACAATAGAAGGGCAAAAACTATTATTATCGAGGCAGTAAGAATAATTTTGAATTCTTTATCTATCCTCTTTTGAGAAGTCATCCTAAATTGAGAGAACGAAAAATTAACTCCTTGGCCAATACATTATCACTGCCACACCGCATAGTGCTATGGCTGCGCCGATTATGTCAAACCTGTCAGGTCTTATATTGTCTATTTTCCATCCCCATAATACAGAAAGGGCTATGAAGACTCCACCATAGGCGGCATAGACGCGTCCAAAATGGGCAGGCTGAAAAGTTGGTACTATTCCGTAAAACATTAAAATCACAAACCCTAAAAAGGCATAAGCGAAAGGTTTACCTTCGCGCAGCCACAACCATACAAGATAACCGCCGCCTATCTCGCACAGACCAGCTAAAAGAAAATAGAGGATGGACTTTATAATTGCAAATGTTTCCATTGATAAAACTTTCAAATTAAAAGAATCTCAAAAATGATTTTATACTATTAAATGCACAGCAAAAAAGAAATTTCTTCAATAAAGGATAATTTTATGGAGAGACTTCAAATATGGAATTTTTATATCTATACGCTCTGTCTTATTTATGCAAAAAGTTCAAGCTCACTGAAGAAGAAAGGAATTTCAATCTTTGCAGATTCAGGTGAATCCGAGCCGTGAACAGCATTCTTTTCGATATCTGTACCAAATTTAGCCCGCAATGTCCCTTCAGGAGCTTCCTTTGAATTGGTTGGTCCCATAATATCTCTGACACGACTGATAGCATTTTCACCTTCGAGAGCTAATGCAACCATCTTGCCTGAGGTCATAAATTTGACAAGGTCATCATAAAAGGGTTTGTCCTTATGCACAGCATAAAATAAACGTGCTTCTTCTGTTGTGAGTTTTCTCACCTTTAATGCGAGAATATTGAGGCCTTCATTTTCAAAGCGGTTTATAATTTCTCCGATTGCCTTTTTTGAAACAGCATCGGGCTTTATCATTACAAGTGTTCTTTCTACAGCCATCGCATTGTCTCCTTTTTTTATTTAAAGTGCACTCAATACTTGATAAGAAACTGATTGTCAAGATTAAATAAATCTATACTATTTACAAATTTTTTACAGCTAACAAATAAATTAAAGATAACATTACAAAAATATGCATAAAATATTTTCTTAATTGGAACCTTAAAAATTTAAGGATTTTTTATGAACACAGAAAATGCATCAAAAAGAAAAATATTTGGTATTGAAATGCCGCCTGACCTTCACAAATTCAACTTCTACTCCCTTTTTTGGTGCTCAATGGTAATGCTCATTGGAATTACAGCACCAACCGTGATCCAGCCAATCTACTTGAAGGAAGTTATAGGAATAGCTGCCAAGAATTTTGGAAAGATAAACACTACTTTAGTTGTAATGAATGAAGTGGCATCGATCCTTTTAATCGGATATGTGGGGCTTTTATCAGATAAATTTGGCAGAAGAAATATAATGACCTTTGGTCTTGTTACAAGTGGTATTACATTCATTCTATACGGATATGCCCACAATATTGCCGCCTTGACGAATGCAAGCGCTATTTTATGGGTTTTTGTTTTAAGATCACTTTATGCTGTCTTTCTTCAATTTGCCTGGCCTCATGTTTTTACGATAATTGGAGACTATACATATGAATCAAGCCGCGGAAAGGGGATGGCGGCAATTGGTCTAACCTCTGCGCTTGGCTCTCTTGTAGCCTTTTCTGTCATCGGACTCATTCCAAGAAAATTTGGAATCCTTGCAGCATTTTACACCTGCGGCATTATTTTTCTTTTAAGCGGGCTTGTCTCTCACTTTGGGATCATTGACAGAATCGTAAAATCCAAGGAAAGCCATCATAAAGGAGAACTTCAGCTTTTGAAGGAAGCATGGCAGGTGGTAAAAAAAAGTTCGCCACTCAAAATGTGTTATGGTGCAGGATTTGTTTCAAGGGCTAATGTAGGAGTGCTGGGTTCGATTGTTATGATTTGGGTTGTTCGGGCGGCTCATGAATTCAATATGCCAAGTTCAAAGGCAATGGCTATTGGAGGAATCTCTGTGGGAATATCTGGAATTTTTGGAATTCTTACGGCTCCCCTTTGGGGAATTCTTACGGACCGGTGGGGAAGGATGAGAACTATCTCCTTAAGTCTTGGAATTACAGGCTTAGGATTTCTGCTTCTCTATCCTCTTGAAAGCCCCTTTGGAACAGCTCTTAAACTTATAGTTGTCATCATAGGAGCAGGACAATTTGGAGCAATGACGGCCTCCACGACTCTTGCAACAGACTTATCTCCAAAACAAGTGCTGGGTTCAGTGCTTGGCGGTTTCAATACAAGCGGAGCACTTGGAATTTTCATTCTCACATCTATTGGCGGCTTTGTCTTTGACAGCTTTGGATACACGAGCCCTTTTCTCATAGTGGGGATAGTAAACCTTGCAGTTTGTATCTGGTGCACAGCAATCTACCTCAAATACGGTGAAAAATCCCAATAGATGTCATCTCATTGAAGATCTTTTCAGTAATTTCCATGTCTTCCATTAGCGATATGGGATTGACAAAATAACTGCTTATGCCTTAAAAGAAGAGTTATAATATTTTACGGGAAAATGTTTGAATCTAAAAAAGGGAACTATACCTCGTGGCGTTATCAAAAAAAATGCTTCGAACGAATGTATCTAAACACAACAGAAGAGTTTCTCAAAAGATACGACCCCCATTTAATTGAGGAAAAAGAGGTTTTAAAGAAGCGTATTATAAAATTGTTCGATTTTCTGTTCCCCCAAAAATGCGAAAAACTCCTCGACATAGGGTGCGGTATCGGTTTTTATTTTAAAATCTTAAAAAGATATACGAATAAAATCTATGCTACTGATATAAGTGAACTTTACTTAAACAGAGCAAAGGAAAACACAGAGAGTTTCAACCTCAAAGAAATCTATTACAACCTCAATTTATCAAATCAGCTTCCTTTTAAATCCGAAAGCTTTGATGTAGTCTTTGTTTTTTCTGTTATTCATCATATGGAAGATGTTGACGAATCAATCAATGAAATACATCGCGTCCTAAAAAAAGGAGGCAGATGTATAATTATCGAACCAAATATCTTCAATCCAGCAATGTTTTTGTTTCTCGTTCTAAAAAAACATGAAAGAGGAATCTTTCATATTACAAGAAAAAAATTAGAAAAAAAATTAAGCAGAAAATTTGAAAGAATTGAGTATCATCCAACAACTTTTCAGGTTAGTTTCACTGATCCTTTTTCAAATCTTTTGATAAAGATAATAGACATTTTTCCAAAGTTTATGATGTATTTCTTGGCTATTCATTACATCTTAATTGCAGAAAAAAACATAAAATGACGATAACCATTTTCTGGATTTTTATACATAAAGTTAGTTGTGATAAAAAAATATTTTCATAAAGAAAGCTCTCATCACTTTAAATGAATAAGATTCTCTCAAAAAAAAACGGGTATATTTTTATTTTAATCGTTATCGGTTTAATATTGCGGCTATGGGGAATAAATTTTGGGCTTCCCCTCAAATACGCAAGGCCGGATGAAGACCAAATCGTAGAAACATCAATATATCTTTTCACAGGTGATTATAATCCTCATTTTTATTATTATCCACATCTTTTCATTTATCTTAACCATTTTCTATACAGAATAATTTATTATTTAGGATACTTGGCCGGTACGTATGAAAACTATTTGGACTTTGTCAAAAATTTCATAATATCGCCATCTCTTTTCTTTCTCGTACCTCGCCTATTTTCAGCATTTGTTGGCACATTTACTATTTGGCTGACATACATAACAGCACGGCGTTTTTATGGAAAGGAGGCAGGGATTTTTTCTTCATCCCTACTTACCTTTGCTTATCTTCATATAAGAGATTCTCATTTTGGCACAACTGACATTTGCCTTACAGCCTCTATTCTTCTAACTGCCTTTTTCACAGCAAAAATTCTTCAAAATGGTAAGGGTTACATTTCTTCGGCAATAGCAGGAGGCATTGCAGCCGGTTTCAAATACAATGGCGCGCTTTCATCGATTTTTGTTTTTACAGCCCATCTTCTTTTCTATTTAAAGAGCGGTAAGGGGATAAAAAGAGCACTCCTTGACCTAAAAATCTACCTCACTGGAATATTGATGACAATAATATTCCTTGTCACTTCTCCGGGCCTTATTCCCGAATACGAAACATTTCTCAAGAAGCTTAAATTTATGGCGAAATGGATTTATCAAAGCGGAAAAACAAATTTGGAAATCGGCTGGCTTTTCTATTTGAAAACAACCCTGCTTTCAGGGATAGGATTTCCATTTCTTCTCTTATCGCTCATAGGATTTCTCTATATGCTCTACCGCCACAAATATGAAGACATCGTGCTTCTGAGTTTTCCTCTCTTCTATTATATATACATTGGTAATGGCTATGGAGTTTTTTCACGATATATGATTCCAATCATACCCTTTCTTGCAATATATGCGGGCAACTTTCTCGTTGAAATTTATCAGGAAAAAGGCATTTTAAAAAAGAAAGGTAAAATCGTTTCTGTTACTCTTCTTACAATTGCGATAATTCCCTCTCTTTTAAATGCCGTCAAGTGTGATATCCTCATGTCAAAAAAAGACACGAGAATCGAGGCAAGAGAATGGATCGAGAATAACATTCCCTTTGGCAGCAGGATTTACCTTTATTCATCATACAAATACAATATACCTTATCTTGAAAGAGGAAAGGAAGCCATAAATAGGGAAATTTCCATCTTTGAAAAGGTATTGTCCAACAACAATAGAAACCATTACAGATTATATCTTGACTCTTACCGCTATATGCTCAAAAAAGGAATTATCCCCCTTAGAAACTCTTATGAATATATTTTCAGCAATAATTTTACTGAAGAAGACATAGAGAAATACAAAATTGAGTATCTTATAACAGGAAACAGCTTTCTCCTTTTTTATTCAAGCCCCATAGAAAAGGTAATGCCTATTATAAAAAGACGCTTTCGACTAATTAAAACATTTTCTCCACTTAAGGAAAATATAGAAAAACCCTCGAAAGCTGTTTTTGATATTCTCGATGCCTTCTATCTGCCCTTGTCTGGATTTGACGAATTTGAAAAACCGGGACCTCTAATAAAAATCTATGCTCTGAAAAAAGATTAAGAAATACTGTCTCTTAAATGATATATTTCAACCTTTCGGTCAATTCCTTTGTTTTCTTGTCTGAGCTTTTCTCCAAATCCTTCAAAAATGCCTGCCTTTTCTTCGTAAGATTGTAATGTTCGACAGCATTTTTAACCAGAAGCAGAAGCTCCTTATGGTCAAAAGGCTTATTCAAAAAACCAAATGGCTGAAGTTCATTCACAATAACATTTTCATCCATATCACCAGGATAACCTGTCACAAAAATAAAGGGAATATTTCTTGTCTTTCTTGCTTTTCTCAAAACAGTAAATCCGTCGATTCCGGGCATTTTGATATCACAGACGACAGCCGCATATTCATTAGCCGCAATTTTTTCCAGTGCCTCCTGTCCATCACATGCTTCAGTTACTTCATATTCTGTATCCTCGAGAGTATTGCAAATCGTTTGTCTTGCTATTTCATCGTCATCTACTACAAGTACTGATTTTACTTCTTTCATTTTATATTCTCCTTATTAACCAGATTTTTGAAAGTTTTTTATTAGCTTTGTGATTTTTTAATTAAAGATTTATATAAATGTCAATAATAAGTTTAACCCTAAACTAACTTCTTGACATAAATCAACCCCTTATGTTAGCTAATTACCTCAATTTTTCAATTTTTTCAAACTGTTAAAGAAAAGTTAACATAAAATGAAGGAGAAACAATAAAAATGAACAACGAATTTCTTTTTTTGGCAAACCCGATAATGGGAGTTGTAGGAATTATTATAGCTGCGGCTATCTATTTCAACATCAAGAGTCGCCCAGCCGGTAGTGAAAAAATGATAGAAATCTCAGAAGCCATCCATGAAGGTGCAATGGTATTTCTCTTCAGAGAATACAAGATACTCATTTTCTTTGTCATCATTGTCGCCTCTCTTCTTGGCTTTTTTCTAGACATCTACACGGCTATTGCATTTACAACAGGCGCCTTTTGTTCTGCTTTTGCAGGATTTTTCGGAATGAAAGCCGCCACGAGGTCGAATGTAAGGACATCCCAAGCAGCCGGTGAACAGAAGCCCGATGAAGCACTTAATATTGCCTTCAAAGGCGGTACAGTTATGGGGCTTTCAGTTGCCAGTCTTGGCTTGATTGGAGTGGGTATTTACTATCTTATTTTTCAAAAAGTTTTCGGTGGTGACCCTGCAATGGCAAAATTCATAAACGGTTTTGCAATGGGTGCAAGCTCCATAGCGCTTTTTGCAAGAGTCGGAGGCGGCATCTACACAAAAGCTGCTGATGTAGGTGCTGATTTAGTAGGAAAGGTCGAGGCAGGAATCCCTGAAGACGACCCCCGCAACCCTGCAACTATCGCAGACAATGTTGGTGACAATGTTGGTGACATAGCAGGTATGGGGGCAGACATCTTTGAATCTTATGTAGGTTCGATCATTGCAACAATTGCAATTGCCGCGACATCTCCATCGTTTACATTAAACCGTTCAGAAGGAATGCTTCTTCCATTGGTTCTTGCAACAGTAGGTCTTATAAGTTCACTTATTGGTGTTGCTTCTATGTCCATACTTAAAAAAATGAATCCCCAAAGTGCGCTTCGTTATTCAACATTCATAGCAGCCGGTATCTTCCTGATTGCGGCATATGCAAATGTGAATATCTTTTTCAAAGGCAATGTAAGCATCTTTTGGGCAATCTTCTCAGGATGTCTTGCAGGAATTCTGATAGGCCTTTTGACTGAATATTTCACTTCGGCAAGCCCCATCAGAAGAATTGCAGAATCCTGCAAAACCGGTTCGGCAACAAATATCATCACAGGACTTGCTGTTGGAATGGAAAGCACAGCACTTCCAATAATAACAATATGCCTTGCAATTTTTGTCTCTTACAAGTTTGCAGGCCTTTATGGAATAAGCGTAGCTGCTGTTGGAATGCTTGCAACAGTAGGAATCACAATGTCTGTAGATGCCTACGGACCTATAGCTGACAATGCCGGTGGAATTTCGGAAATGGGAGGACTTGGTCCTGAGGCAAGAAAAATAACTGACGGACTCGATGCACTTGGTAACACGACAGCTGCTATCGGAAAGGGCTTTGCAATTGGTTCTGCCGCTCTTACAGCAATTTCACTCTTTGCTGCATACAGCTCGGCTGCAAAACTCAAGTTTATCGATATTATGAATCCAATGGTTGTCATAGGATTATTTCTTGGCGGCATCCTTCCCTTCTATTTTGGAGCGTTAACGATGAGCGCTGTTGGGAAAGCTGCTCAGGGAATGGTTGAGGAAGTAAGGCGTCAGTTCAAAGAAATAAAGGGGCTAATGGAAGGTAAAGCCAAACCTGATTATGCAAGATGTGTTGACATTTCAACAACAGGTGCGCTGAAACAGATGATTCTGCCGGGGATGCTTGCAATATTGGCTCCTGTCATTGTTGGCTTTGTTCTTGGTAAAGAGCCGCTTGGCGGTCTTCTTGCAGGTGCCACGATAACAGGTGTTTTAATGGCGCTTTTTATGGCTAACAGCGGGGGAGCTTGGGATAATGCCAAAAAATACATAGAAGAGGGGAATCTTGGCGGCAAGGGGTCAGACCCTCATAAGGCTGCAGTTGTTGGAGATACAGTTGGCGACCCTTTCAAAGATACATCAGGTCCTTCTATGAATATCTTAATAAAGCTAATGTCTATTGTTTCTTTAATATTGGCTCCCCTTCTTTCATAAAAGTAAAACTTTTAAGCCAGACACTGTTCTTTGTGTCTGGCTTTTTCTTTTTTGGGAGAAAAAATTATGAAAGAGAAAAATCTAAAAGACGAAGCGGCAGAAACTTATCTAAAAGGATTCAATTGTGCTGAAGCAATGGTAGCTTTTTTCAATGAAAAATATTCCCTCAATTTGAATTCTCGACTTGCCACAGGTATGGGAGCAGGAATTGGAGGCGAAAAAAATCTTTGTGGCGCGCTGAATGGTGCTGTCTTGGTTCTTGGTGCAATCTTTGGAAGAGACGACCCCACAGCGGATTCCTCTGATATATATAAAATGTCATCTGAATTTTTCAAAAGATTCAAGGAAAAGATGAAGACAACGATTTGTGAAGAAATAACTTCAGATATTCAATGGAAGAGTCCTGAACACAAAGATTTGTGTTCAAAAATAGTAGGAGAGGCAGCAGCAATTCTTGATGAGATAATTAAAAAGAACCTGAAAAAGCAATAATCAACATTTCTTTACATAGATATCCTGTGCTATTTCATCGTCCATTGCAATTGTTGTTTCATCGAAACATACAACAAGACTTGGCTGTTTTTGGTGTACTTTTACTATTGTGCCCGGCATCAATCCCATAGAAGCAAGCTTGTCAATTCTGCTATGGTCTTCTGAAAACATATATGCAATCCTTCCTCTCTCTCCAACATCAAGCGAGTTAAGAGATTTGATGATGCTTTCAACTTTATATTTATTCTTAATACAACACTCACCAGGAGGAATCGGTTTTCCATCAGGACAAAATTTTGGATGACCAAGAAGAGTACAGATATTGTCTGTTACTTCCTTATCAAGGATATGTTCAAAATCACAGGCATGTTTCTCTGCAGCCGCCTCATCTTCCACACCCAAAACATCATGCAAAAGCCGCTCTGCGAGACGATGACGCCTTATAATATTGCTTGCTTCGAGCTTGCCCTTTTCTGTCAGATAGAGATTGCCCTCCCCATTTAAACCAATCATTTCAAGCTCTTTTAAATTTGAAATTAGTTCATCAATAGCTTTTTCACCAAAATATCTTTTCAATTCTTCTATTTTTGCATAACCATTATCTGAAATAGCCTCGATAAGCTGAAGCATCTCTTCTCTGTATTGATTTGTCAACATAACATCAATCCTCTCTTTTCTTTTCTATTTCTCAATTTTCTATAGGCAAAACATAAATGCTTTAAAATACATTAAAAAATCTCAAGATTTGATTCAGGACTGCTCCAGTTAGCATTGCATAGAAAATCACAAAAAGCGTAATCGCCATAGCCACCTTTAAGCCAAGCTCTTTTATCATAACAAAAAGATGAGCAACACAGGGCACAAAAAGCACCATCACCGTAACAGACACAGTTGTCTGCAAGATATCGATATAGCCCTCCTTGGCAAGACGAAAAAGCCCGGCTGCGCCAAAATCCCGCCTCAAAAAACCCACTATGAATGCTTCTGCTGTCTCAGCGGGCAACGACAAAAGCCCTGAAAGAATGGGTTTGACAGCTTCCTGCACCATCAAGAGTATACCGGTCTTTTCAAATAAGAAAAGACAAAATGTACCAAGCAAAAAAAGCGGAACGGCTTCTTTCATAAACCACACAATACGATGGAATGTTTTTACGATAATATTGTCAATTTTTGGTATTCGTATTGGCGGAATTTCGCTCAAAAAATCAGATGACTTACCGGGAATAACCTTTGCCGCAAGCAAGCCAACTATCAATAACTGAATAATCACAGTTGCAACAACAATGAGAAGCGCCTTCAATGACATACCGCCAAGCATTCCTATTATTACACCCAACTGCGCCGAGCAGGGCACACCAAGAGCAAGAAGCAATGTTGCAATGACCCTTTCGCGTCTTGTTTCAAGAATCCTTGTTGTAAGAGTTGCCATTGTATCGCATCCAAGACCAAGCACCATTGGAAGGACTGCTCGTCCCTGAAGTCCAATCTTTTTAAAAAGTCGGTTTGACATTATCGTAAGGCGAGGCAGATACCCGGAGTCCTCCAAAATCCCAAAGAAGACGAAGAAAAAACCGACTATAGGAAATACTATTGCCACTGCATATGTAAGCCCCATACTGATAAGTCCATATTCACCCATAAGCATCTCATACAAAATTTGCGGGGTATTGACATATTTTAGAAAAGAAGCAATTCTAGGATTGATAAATTCTCCAAACACCTTGGACTCTAAAAAATCTACTGCAACACCTGCCCCTAAAACCCCAACAATCTCATAAAGAAGAAAGAGGACAAAGAGAAGCACAGGAAGCCCATAAAGTGGATGAATCATAATGTCACCAAGGAAGTTTCTGAATTGCGCTTCTTTCTTCTTTTTCAAACTTACGCACTGGTCATAAATCTCATTCACAAACCTATACCGCTCTCTGCTTATTATAAAATTCACAGGGTCTCTAAAATTTAGTTTTGTTCCTTCAACAATTTCCACAACGCTCTTCCAGTCAGCATTAGGAAAAAATTGTTTCAGCTTTTTCAGAAGACTCTTATCACCTGCAAGAAGCATTAGTGCAATTGACCTTTTTGAGATTTTCAATCCATCAGGAAGAAGCTCAATAATTTCGGAAATTGATTTTTCAATTGCCTGATTATATGTAAAGGAAATCGTTGGTACCTGAAAATGATTCATTGCCTTCTTTATTTCGGAAAGCCCTGTCTTCTGCGTAGCCACAGAGGGTATTACTCTTACTCCAAGAAGTGAAGAAAGTTTCCCCAAATCAATATTTATACCTCTTTCCATCGCCTCATCGAAGACATTCAGCACAAGAATGATTGGAATCCCCATCTCAGCAAGTTGTGTAGTAATAAGAAGTGAGCGTTTAAGGTTTTTAGCATCTGCAACCTGAATGATGCCAACAGGATTTTCTTCAAGAATAAGATTTCTCGTTACTCTTTCATCCTCTGAGCGCGGTATCAAAGAATTAACTCCGGGGCTGTCAATAATTCTTACCTCAACTTTTTTCCCTTCTTTTTCGTCATAGAAGCTATACTGCCCCTCACTGATATCAATCGTGGTGCCAGGATAATTTGAAACAACTACATAAGTGCCAGTGAGATTTCCAAAGATGACGCTTTTACCAACATTTGCATTTCCAACGAGAATAATAGATGGTTGTGCAGTTTCTTCCATTTTATCAAGATTTGTATGCATCTCGTCCCTTTTTCGTCAAATTGTTATTGAGAGTCAATCTCAATATTAAATCTTTTTACCCTTTTGTCAAGTTATTTTATCATTTGAACAAATATTCAAATTTCGATTTCTCTGTAATATGAAATGTCTCTCTAAATTCTTCATTGACAAATCTCTCATAAAAATACATAATAGACGAAAAATATACAAAATTAACTAATTATCTCAATATGATTTCAAGGGTTGAATCATCGACAACGATAGGAATTGAAGCATACACCGTCCATGTTGAAATTGATGCTGCTCCGGGAATTCCCTCATATAACACAGTCGGACTTCCTGACACAGCGGTGCGAGAAAGCCGAGAAAGAGTAAAAGCGGCAATAACGAATTCCGGCTACAAATTCCCTGTCAAAAAAATTACCGTAAATCTTGCACCTGCCAATATGAGGAAGGAAGGTCCCATTTTTGATCTTCCTATTGCTGCAGGAATTTTGAGTGCCTGCATACCTCAAGCCCGAATAACAAGATTTGGTTATGTCATTGCAGGAGAACTATCCCTCGATGGTAGTATTCGTCCTATAAAAGGAGTTCTGCCAATGGCGCTTGCGGCAAAAAAAAATGGTAAACGGGGAATCATCATACCCTTTCAAAACCGTCTTGAAGCTTCTTTGGTGGATGGAATAGAGGTAATCCCTGTCAATCACTTGACGGAAGCAGTAAACTTTCTAAATGGAAATATTGAAATATCCCCTTATAAATCAAATATTAAAGAGCTTTTTCAAAGACAAAATGGCATTGAACCCGATTTTTGCGATGTCAAAGGGCAGGAGCATGCAAAGAGAGCGCTTGAAATAGCCGCAGCAGGAAGCCATAACATTTTGATGATTGGCTCACCGGGCGCAGGTAAAACAATGCTTGCTCGACGTCTTCCATCGATTTTGCCTGAAATGACCTTTGAAGAAGCAATCGAGTGCACACGGATTCACTCTGTATTAGGAAATATAAACTCAAACTTTCCAATAATCAATAAAAGACCTTTCAGAAGTCCACATCATTCTATTTCTGATGCAGGATTGATAGGTGGCGGCACCTCGCCTATGCCGGGAGAAGCGAGCATCGCCCATAATGGCGTTCTATTTCTCGATGAATTGCCTGAATTTAGACGAAATGTAATAGAATCTTTGCGTCAACCGCTTGAAGACGGAAAAATAACAATATCACGAGCAACAGGCTCTCTCACATTTCCTTCAAAATTTATGCTCGTTGCAGCACTCAATCCCTGTCCATGCGGTTATCGTTTTGATGAGAATAAACAATGTATCTGCACTCCAAACCAAATTCAGCGATACCTTGCCAAAATTTCAGGACCTCTACTTGACAGAATTGATATTCATATAGAAGTGCCATCCTTAAAATTTAGAGAAATGGCAAACGATACAAGAGGTGAAAGTTCGGAAACAATCAGAAAGAGAGTCAACAAAGCACGACAAATTCAGCTTAAACGATATGAGGGAAGCGGGATATTTTTCAACTCCCGTATGACACAAAAGCATATAAGGGAATTCTGTCGAATAAACAAAGAATCAAAAGACCTTTTAGAGGCCGCAATCAGAAAATTCTCCCTCTCCGCAAGGGCTTATGACAGAATCCTCAAGATTGCGCGCACAATTGCAGATCTCGATGAAGCTGAAAAGATAAAAACAGAGCATATTGCAGAAGCAATCCAATATAGAAGCCTAGATAGGAATGAATATTATTAATTTATGAATTGATTAGATATCGATTTGATCCAACGAAGGAGGGTATGGTCTCAAAACTCTCTGATTCAATAGATTTTTTTCATCAAATCTTATAGCCCATTGATAAAGAAGGGCACGAGGCACAGAAAGAGAAATCTCTCTTTTTTTTAATCTCTCAATTAATTCCAAGAAATTCTTCTTTTCTTGAGATGACAACTTATCTGACACAAAAACAAAGCTATAACTAAACACTTTACACCACGAATTATATGTTGGTCTATGAGACAAAAGTTCATTCATAACTGCTTCATAGGATGAATTCACTGATTTTACTGATTTTTTTTCGGCCTTTTCAATAATTCTGTCTAATTTTCTCACTCTGGATTCATTATAGAGAAGAAATAACAATTTGTATTCATTATGAAATTTTGTGAGAGAATGAATAGAAGCTTTTTTCTTAACTGTCCTGAATAATGAACTGAGATGGATTCGAATCAAAAAAAATTCTCTTATTCTGATATTATTCAGGCGTCTTTCATCTTCACAAGGAATAGCAGGATTCATTTTCAAAAGATATTCTGCAAAAAGACCGCTTCCTTTTGATATAGGGATACTATCATATGCTGAAGAATAAATTTTAACATCCCTTAATCCGCACGATGGAGAACGGCTTTTTAGAATTGCGCCATCGATATTAGCGAATACTTTGGCATTTTTATTTGAAAATGCTCTCAACTTTCTTGTATAATGCTTTTTAGACTCTATTTGGTACAGTTTTTTCTTGCCATTCTCGATAACTACCTTTAGCGGTTTTCGTGGTACTCCCAAGCCTATTTCAACTTCAGGACATAGAGGTATAAAATCTACATATTTCCTTAATTTTTCAATGAAGGGGTCATAAATGAGTTTACCATTATACCTGCATGCATCGAATCCAAGGCATTTGCTTATTAGAATCGTTGGTTTTATATATCTCATAAATTGACTGAATTACGAAATCACCAAAACATTTGCACCGCGAATATTTCCCTTCTTAATCTTCAAAAGCACATCATTGGCTTCCTCTAATTCGAAGGTATTAACTTCTGGTTTGATATTTATCTCTGCGGCAAGCTTGAGAAACTCTTCAACATCTTTTCTTGTAACATTCGCAACACTTTTTATTTCCTTCTCAAGCCAAAGATGAACAGGATAATCTATTGATATTAAAGCATTTTTGTCTATATCCTCTTTTCTTATGGCATTTATGACAAGACGGCCGCCCGGAGAAAGTTTTTTGAGCGATTCAATAACCGGCATCCACACCGGTGTTGTATCTATTATGCAGTCTATCTTCTCGAAAGGGGTTTCTTTGATGTCTCCCGCCCATACAGCCCCTAATTCAAGAGCAAAACGTCGTTCTTTTTCACTTCGTGCAAACACATATATATCGGTCTGCGGATATAAATATCTTGCCATTTTGAGCACCAAATGCCCTGATGCTCCAAAACCCGTCAATCCAAGCCGCTGTCCGTTTTCAATTCCCGTAAGCATCAATGAGCGATAACCGATTGCTCCAGCACAGAGAAGCGGCGCAGCCTCGATATCAGATAAAGGATCAGGAATTTCATATGCAAATTCTCTTTTAACGACCATATATTCTTCATATCCTCCATTCACATCACGGCCTGTTGCACGAAATTCCGAACACAAATTTTCTTTTCCACTTATACACAGCTTACATTTTCCACAGGCAGAGTTAATCCAGGCAACGCCTACACGCTTGCCTATCACATCTTTTTCCACATTTTTCCCCACTTTTTCCACAACACCAACAACTTGATGGCCCGGCACTACAGGAAGTGCGGGCGGCGCTGTACGTCCCTCTATTTCATCGATTTCAGTGTGGCAAACTCCGCATACCTTTACCTTTATAAGTATTTCATCGTTAGATGGCTGAGGAATTGGTATGTCGACCTTCTGCAAAGGTGAATTCTCCACATCGAGAGAGCAAATTCTATTCAAAAGCATTGCCTTCATAATCGACTCCCTTTCTTTCTTCAAAACCTATCCAGTTCATTATCAAAGAAAATGCATTAAAATTTTATTTCAGATGAAATTGCTCCAAGACGCCATTCCAGATGCTGATTATATGAGCTTTTATCTTTCCCCTCTTTATAATTTTTATTCATTATCTTTGTCCAAATTTTCTACAAAGTATAAACGCAAGAAACTATCTTTTCAATGACAAGTTTTCACATCGAATGTTCCACGTGGAACATTTTTAGCTGTTAAAAAAATGTTTAAAACTTTTAATTTTAAAAATCTCAATTTCTAATATATTGATTTTTAAAATCATTTTTTACAAAAATGCCTTTTCGAATTATCCACAATTTTTCAACATATATGAAATAAAGATTTTTTTTGATTTTTATTCCTCTTTATGATTATCTAATCACAATCAAAAATGTTCCACGTGGAACATTTTGGGTTTTCTTTTTTTCTTGCCCAACAAGAAATATTCAGTTACGATAAAAATATAAGTATCAAAGATTAATGGAATTATGGGAAAAGTAATTGCCGTTGCCAATCAGAAGGGAGGAGTCGGGAAAACCACAACCTCGATCAATGTGTCTGCTTGCCTTGGTGAAAAAGGAATAAGCACTTTACTCATCGATTTGGATCCCCAAGGAAATGCAACAAGCGGATTAGGGTTAAATCATGCAGATGCGACAAAATCTATTTACAGAGCAATATTGGGGAGAAAAAAGATATCTGAAGTCCTTGTTGACAGTATGTTTCCCACCTTGAAGGTAATTCCTTCAACGAACGAACTATTTGGTGCCGAAGTGGAACTTATGGATGTCTCTCCTCGTGAAAGCCTCTTGAGAAATTGTCTTCAAGAAATTAGGGATTCCTTTGAATTCATCATAATAGATTGTCCTCCTTCATTGGGAGTGCTTACAGTGAACGCGCTTTGCGCATCCGATTCCGTCCTTATTCCTCTTCAATGTGAATATTATGCTCTTGAAGGAATGGCTCAAATTTTTACAACCATAAGAAAAATCAGAGAAACCATCAACCCTGACCTTGAAATAGAAGGCATTTTACTTACGATGCAGGATGTGAGAACGAATCTTTCATTAGAAGTGTGTGAAAATGTAAGAGAAAAATTTGGGGAAAAAGTATTCAAAACCGTTATTCCCCGAAATGTGCGCCTTTCAGAAGCACCAAGTTTTGGAAAACCTATCATACTCTACGACAAAAACTCGAAAGGCGCTGAAACTTATAAACAATTAACAGAGGAAATCATAAATAATGAAAAGGAAATCATTAGGTAAAGGGTTAGATGCGCTCATCTCTTCAGGAGATGAAATCAAGGAATTGAAAAGAGAATTTGTCAAAGAGATCAATCTCAAAGACATTAAACCGGGAAAACATCAGCCGCGAAAAAGTTTCGATGATGAAAAGATGCAGGAATTGGTTTCTTCCATAAAAACAAAGGGGGTAATTCAGCCAATACTTGTAAAAAAGAAGGGGAAGCACTTTATCATTATTGCTGGTGAAAGGCGGTGGCGTGCAGCGAAAAAAGCAGGAATAGAAAAAATCCCGGCAATCGTGAAAGATATACCTGACAAAGAGATTGAAGAAATTGCCCTCATAGAAAATATTCAGCGTGAAGATTTAAATCCGATCGAAGAAGCAGAGGCATATGGACACTTGATGAAGGAACACAATTTAAATCAAAACGAGCTTGCTTCGATAGTTGGGAAGGAAAGAAGTACTATTGCAAATTATCTGCGTCTTCTCAAATTGCCTGAAAAGGTCAAGCAATACATAGTAAATGAAGAAATATCTATGGGGCATGCCCGTGTTATTTGCGGCATAGAGAAGGAAGAGGATCAAATTGCACTTGCCGAATTGATAGTAAGGGATTCCCTTTCAGTCAGGCAGACTGAAAAAATTGCCTCTCAGGGTATAAAAATTGAAAAAAATATAATAAAATCCAAAAAGAGCGAGAAATCTCCTGAAATAGTTGCCTTGGAAGAGCGGCTCAGAGAAGCATTGGCAACGAAGGTTAAACTCTCTCACAACGAAAAAACTAATCGGGGAAAGATTATTATAGAATACTACTCATTGGATGAGCTTGACCGAATGCTCGAGATACTCACAGAGTAGGTCAAGCAATACTACATCTTACTTTATATAACCCAAAGCTTTCAATCTTTCTAAATCCTTTTTATCAGAAGCCTTCAATTCAGGTATAATTTCCTTTTTAACGACTCCTTCATAGCTCTTTATATATGAAATCGGAAACTTGGATAACCAATCATCATCTATAACTTCCGTTAAAACCCTCCCCTTCATATCCTTTGCAACAGGGAATCCTAACAGATGAAGTACTGTAGGGGCAATGTCAAAAATTGTGGCATTCTTAATTTCTGCTGATTTTTTAATATTCTTTCCTGAAATTATTATAATTCCATTTCTTCTATGATTTCCCGATGATCTTTCATATCTTTTGATAACTTTCATGAGTAATTTATCAAATAAACTCCTTCTCCAAGGCCCCATTCCGTGGTCTGAAATTATAATTGTTACTGTATCGTCATCTATTGAAGAGTAAAGATTTCCAACAGCTTCGTCCAAGAAAATGTAATAATTTTCAATAATTTTACCAAAAATTTCGACATCCTTGTCTGAGACATCATCAAAATAATGTGGTTCATAATACTTCCAAAAGGCATGCTCGATTCCATCAGGACCTAAAAAATAAACTGCTTTGAAATCACTTTCAGTTTTCATAAACTTTGTTGAAATCTCTTCAAAAAAGAGATCTCGCATAAAATCGTGTCTTAAAATTTCGATTCGTTTCATTTCAGGTGATTTTTCACTATTATGGCTATTTGCATCTTCTTCCATTAAAGATGTCATCTTTTGTCCAAAATATTTTCTAAATACACTTTCTTTCTCAGCAGAAAGACTAATCTCTATTTCAGAAGCTTCTTTACTCAAAACATTTGGATAGAAGGCTGTATCCTTTTTAAAGGATTATCAGCCGCCATTGAAACCATTATACCGTTGACTCTTTCGACAGGCCAAGTGCACCACCAACCATAAACTTCACAAAACTTCCCATAATGGCTCAAAATATTCCAAATTCTATTTGTCCTAATGTGGTATGATTTAGGAGTATTCAATTTAAAGATATTGTAAGTAAATGGAAATCTGAAAGGGAGAGGATGTTTCATTCCGGGCAATGAAACCATGATTAGGTCTTGGACTCCATTTTCTCTTGGAGTCTTGCCGGTTGCTATGGATGTCCATAGAGCTGAGCTGAACATACCTCCTCCTGCTGTGTTTTTGAATGGATTTATTGGCGATATGTAGCTTCTCAAATCTCCCTTTGAGCCATTGGAAATAATCTTCTCAATATTGGGAAGTTTGCCCTCTTTCAATAAGTTATCAGCAATATGCCAAGTTGCTCCATCAAGCCCAATCAACAATATCTTGAGATTTGTATTCGTAATGAAAACATTTTCCTTCTCATTTGTTCTATTGGCTTTTGGACTACTACCTGACATTAAGAATGCGCTTACAAAAAGCAATATGGCAATTGTTATAATCGCTACATCGATATTCAGAAATTTGCTACTTGTCTGTATTTTTTCAGTTACTGCGGCTATGATTTTAAGAATGGCAAAAGAGAGGGAGGCGCAAAGCAGAAGAATTATAATTTCAATTACAATGTTAGAAAATTCTGTCACATCAATTGGTCTTTTATAGAGAAAAAATAGGAAAAGAGACTAAGAGGAGAAAAAAATTGTCAAAGCAAACCAGATATAAAAATTCATCAGTTTTCTCATCGTCCACTGAAAGTTGAAGAAAACCATCACAAATCTGCATATGACACCTATGAAAAAGCCAACAACTATCCAAACTACTAAATTGGCAACTGTGATATAGAAAGAAAGCAAAAGAGAATCGAAAGGATAAATAAACATCTTTCCTAAATATAGGAT
>RFHX01000150.1 GCA_003695725.1 Candidatus Schekmanbacteria bacterium | reverse complement strand
GTCATAAGCATAAGATTGAGATATGCTTATGACAGTGGACAAAAAAAGCAAAGCAATGCTCTGGTAATTTTAGATAAAAGAAGCATTGCCGATTTCAATAGCACAATTAAAAAAATTGAATCTATCGGAATCAAAGCATATCACAGATTCCCTCCAAAAGCATTTATTGGATATGTATCATTCAATTCAGAAAAAAAACTTTTAAGTCTTTTCCCGAATACAAAAATTTTTAGGAAGGAAGCATCAGAAAAAGCATACAGAAATATTGATGACCAAGAGCTAAATATTGCCATAAAAATTTGGAATTTGAACTATTGTAAAAAAAAGAATGATTCAATTTTCTCAATAGAGGAAGATAAAGGCAATCTGTTAACTTCTGACATTGCCCCGAAGGTTTACAGTAAGAAAAATTCAACATCTACTTTAACTTATAACTCAGCCAACTCTTCTTCAGATTCTCCTTATATACCCTATGGTGCAACTGACAATGATACCAGTGAATTTATGTTAGGAAGTATAGCAATCGGCGTAATCTTACCTGAAAGCGACGGACACACCGAAGACTGGACACAGGCAGAAATCGATAAAGTCATAACATCCGTACAGGAAGGAATAGATTGGTGGATTCAACAGGCGCCTGATAAATCCAATCTCTCTTTTACCTATGATTTCAATATAAAAGTGCCTACTCCTGAAGAACCGAAATTTTCAGAATATAATAAATTCATCAATGGTTATAAAATAATGAATTCTCTTGGCTATGAAGGCAGCAGCGCTGATGATTTTGATTCGCAGGTAAGACAATTTGACAATGACCTTCGCCACAAATATGAGACAAATTGGGCAGTCACAGTTTTTTACATCGATAGAAGCAGAGGTAAAGGTGGTGTTAGTTATGCAATGCCTGGAGGTCCTTATGTCGTTATTTTTAGTGAAAGAAATTCTCTCATATTAACTGAAGAAATTAGAAGAGACCTTGCCTTTGTCTTTTATGCCGAATATGAAAATGTAGGTATATATAATACGAAAGGCTATTGCGAATGGAGGTCAGGATATTTAAAAGTCGAAAATGGAAATGCGTATGGTTGTGGAATCGACAATTGCATAATGTATTCAGCAGTACGTCCCTATGTGTGTATCTATACTCAAGGGCATATTGGCATCAGAGATTCCGATGGAGACTCTATTCCTGATATACTCGATACTTTTCCATCCATCAACATCACTCCTTTGGCGAATACAATTTTTACAAATCCATCGATAAGTGTCTCAGGCACTGCAAAAGTCTCTCCGTTAATAGTTACTAATAAAAATCCCGGCCAACTTGAAGAAAATAAGATAATCACAATCAATACTATTTCCTCTGTTGAATATAAAATCGACAATGGAAGTTGGTTGAAAGCTTCGAGCTATGACGGTAAATTCAATGGCTATATTGAAGGGTTTACAATTTCGACACCAAATCTCAGCAATGGGACTCATACTATTTCTATCAGAGCGGAAAATTCAGTTGGCAATAAAACCTCACCTGCGGAATCATTCAATTTCGTAATATCCTCTACAAACGCGGTATTATCTGTTTCTCCTCTCGGATTGGATTTTGAGTATGTAAAAGGGAATCAATCTACTGCAGGTCAACAGCTTAAAATTTCATTCAATGGCAATCAGGGATATGATTGGGTAGCAAACCATTCTTCAACTTTTTTAAACCTCAACCAATCTTCCGGGACAGGAGAAGCTATTATTACAGCAAGTGTTGATGCAGAAGTCCTGACGCCGGGTATTTATACAGATACAATAGAGATATCCTCTTCACAGCTAAACAGTTTTCAAAATATTCCTATCACCTTGAATGTATACGGGGAAACCGTCATAACTACAAATATCCATAAAATAGAAATTTCTGACTATTTATGGAGTAAAGAACATAGTGAACTATTAAATCCGCCATATCAAAAACTTGAAATAAAAAATCTTGGAGGAAAGACGGTAGAATGGGCATCTGAAATAGATTTCAAATCACCAAACATCGTTTTCTATCCTTATTGGATCAACTTATATCCATCAAAGGGCACTACACCATCATCTGTTTTCATTATGTTAGATAAAACAAACCTTCCACCTCAGGATTGTACAGCAGATATACATATAAAATCACCTACAGGAGAATTTCCTGAAGTTGTGATTCCTGTTACATTTTCCCTTTGCGCTTTGCCATCGATTAAAGAAATTACCCCCATATCTGGCAATCCGGGAGATTTGATTACAATTAAAGGGAAAGATTTAACAAACAGTTATGTTGAAGGGAATCTTTGGTTTAAAGTCAAGAAAGAAAAAGTACTGATTACTCCCAATTCTTGGAATGATTATTCCATTACATTCTATCTACCCGAAGTTAGTGGAAGAGGCTTTTTCAGAATCAAGAATGACTGTGGTCTCAGTAATCCGTCAAGTTTCTTTCTGGCAAACCCCAATGAAATACCTGAAATAGAAAGTGATAAACAGAAATTAGACATCATTGTTTACAATGACGACAGTAGAGTTGTCACCGAAACTCTGATGATAACAAACACGAATGGAGGCATACTTGACTGGGAGGTTGTATCTGATGTTGGATGGGCTACATTCCAACCATCATCCGGTACAGGCAATAAAGAAATAAAAGCTGTAATGGATTTTACTGGATTTTCCTATGGCAATTATACAGCTAACTTCATCATTCGTTCTCCTTCATCAAATGCAAAAAATCAAATTAAGATTCCTGTAAATGTTGAAATAAGCACTAATAACCGTCCTTTGAAAATAGGGCCTGAAATTACATCCCTATCCCCGTCTTCGGCAAAATATATGGATGAGGTAATTTTATATGGTATGAGATTCGGCGATGGAAATTACAGCAAGGTATTTATAAATGATATTCAATGTTATATCGTTGATTGGAAAGACAATACAATTCATCTTAAGATTCCATGGGGGATTCCTGCAGGAAGTGCTGATATATCGGTCTCAACTCCAAAGGGTAAAAGCAATCCCAAAAAAATTGCCATCATTCCTGTCATTCCTCAAATCAAAGATATTAGCCCAAAAAGGAGTAAAGCTGGAAGCATACTTCTTCTCACAGGAAATTACTTTGGAGAAAAAGAGGGTAAGCTAAAGACAAAAAGAAGCACTGCTCATATAATTGGTTGGACCAATAATAAAATATACTTCTATCTAACTATCACAAATCACAAAAAAACACTCAAAGATTTTATGAAAATAAAAACTATCTACGGCAAGAGCAACAAATACCGTTTCAAATTGAGAAGAAAAAGATCAAAATATAAAATAATCCCTCTTTCTCAAAAAACAAATAGAATGGATTGACCTATTTTTAAAAACTTACTCCTTCTCAAGCTCAACATTCAACTTCAAATATCTGCCTGAAAAAAATATCTCTTTCTCCCATCTCTTATAACCGTCAACATCGATTGTCAGCTTATGTTTGCCATGAGTAACAATTATAAATCTCGATACTCTTCCTTCGTCCCGATAACAATATCTCGGAGGCAAATAGGCGTCATCAACAAATATCTTCCCTTTAATATCCCCCTTCTTAATTCCTTTATAGGCATCTTCAGGGCTGAATTTTAGAAAAACATAAGTTGAATCAAAATTTCGATTTAAAACCCTGACAGGGACACAAGCCGTAATGATGAAAACAGCAACAACTGAAACGATGACCCCTAATGCGAAAGCTTTTCGATTCATTTGACTCCTCCCTTTTTATAATTTCAATACTTCATATACTTCTATATGATATTAGAACATTTGTTTAAAAAGTTCACACAACATTGTAAATTCTATCAATTGATTTTTTCTTCTTTAGATGGTCTCTTATTGACAGATTGCATCAAAGAATTTAAAAGAAGACCCAACTTAAACAACCATATATTGTAAAATTATCCATATGCGTATTATTGACAGATATGTAATTAGAGAATTTTTAAAGTCTTTGGCAACTACCTTGCTTGCTTTTGTGGCTATTTATTTCATAATCGACCTCTTTGAAAGAGTGGACGACATTATAGAACATTCTGTCCCCATTTCAGTAGTAATCAAATATTATGCTTACAAACTTCCCTTTATGGCTTTTAATATATTTCCTTTCACACTTCTTTTTGCATCACTATTGACTGTCCGACAATTTGTTGCAAACAATGAAATAGTAGCAATTACATCGAGCGCAATAAGTCCTTATCGTTTTCTATTCCCGATAGTTATATTAGGCATTATTTTTTCAGTCTTCCTTTTCGCAGTAAATGAAATGGTCCTTCCCTATACAAACGAAAAATATGAAGAATATGGATATACCATAAGAGGCAAAATC
>RFHX01000149.1 GCA_003695725.1 Candidatus Schekmanbacteria bacterium | reverse complement strand
TAATATATGTGTTTCATAATTGATTGATTTTAGTGCTCATATTTTAATAAGAAGAAGTTTATAAGGATTAAAAAATTGCAGATTTTTCTGTGCTAATTTTAAAATGGAGGTGCTTACCTATGAATGATGAAAAAAACCGCAATGGGAAGGAAATACAGGTCAATATAAAGGTTGAGGAGGAGATAGCAGAGGGGGTTTATTCAAATCTTGCAAAAATTTCTCATGGTATAGATGAGTTTACGCTTGATTTTATTTATATAAACATTGATCCTCCTTTTGGGAAATTGAGGTCGCGCATAATTCTAACTCCTCAGCACGCAAAACGTCTTTCAATCGCTTTGAATCAGCATATTGAAAAATATGAGATGAATTTCGGTGAAATCAAAATATCACAAGATGGTCCTGATGGATTTAATTATATTCAATAATCGAAGCTTTTTGAAAGGGAGGATGCGGTGTTCAAATTAACGGAAGAACAGATTGAAAGATTCAGCAGACAGATTATTCTTCCTGAGATGTCAGGTAAAGGGCAACAGGCTCTTCTTGAATCAAAAGTCCTCATAGTTGGAGCAGGAGGGCTGGGTTCACCATCTGCCTTGTATTTGGCTGCTGCTGGTGTAGGCACTATAGGGGTTGTCGATGCAGATAAGGTTGACCTTAGCAACCTTCAAAGGCAGATTCTCCATAGTATGAAAACATTAGGTGTAAAGAAAGTTGAGTCTGCTTCTATGAAATTGAAAGACATTAATCCTGATATCAAAGTAAACACCTATGATGTAAGACTGACATCTGAAAATATAATGGAAATAATAAAAGACTATGATGTGATTGTAGATGGAAGTGATAATTTCCCGACCAAATTTTTAGTGAATGATGCCTGTGTTATGAGCAATAAACCATTAAGCATTGCCGGTATTTTAAGATTTATGGGGCAGGTGTTTACAGTGATTCCCGGCAAAACTCCCTGTTATAGATGTATTTTTGAATCTCCACCTGAACCGGGCACAATCCCTTCCTGTCAAGAAGCAGGGGTTATCGGTGCAATAGGAGGATTGGTAGGAATAATTCAGGCAACTGAAGTTATCAAGATTATCACGGGCATTGGAAAAACCATAAATGGTATTTTGGTTGTCGATGCCCTTGCTATGATATTGAGAAGAATTGATATAGATAGAAAACGCAACTGCGCTATCTGCGGTGATTCACCAACAATTAAGGAATTAATCGATTATCCTTTAGAGTGCGAAGCAAATAGAGAGAGGAATGATTAAGCCAGCAAATTGATTGATTGTTTACACAGTCTTTTTCATTTTTTTTGTTCAGGTTTTTTCACTTTAATCAACATTTTTATCATCCTGACGCATTCGTTATATAGTTGCCTTCTTGATGATACTCTTGTTTCCTCAATTATCGCTCATACTTCGGTTATTCACACTATGAAAAAATTGAAAATTTGCTGTGCTTTTAGTGAAAATTTTTTTGAACAGAAAAGATACAAGATTGAATCTTCTTTTTCATTTTATTGGTGCAAAAGATTGAACTATAATTCAATAAAAAATACCCATTACAAGAGAAGGTTGGAATTTTTCGAGATATATATGATTAGCTATAGGTAATGATACGATTTTATAGGGTAGTGAAACTATGGATGAAATGATTGTTTTTGATTCAGTGGATAGAAGGTTTGGCGACAATTATGCCTTAAAAAAAGTTAGCTTTGAAGTCAAGAAGGGTGAGATTTTTGGCTTTATTGGTCCCAATGGCGCTGGAAAGACAACTACGATAAACTTGATTTCCTGCCTTCTCAATCCCTCTTCAGGAATGATACTAATAAATGGGAGAGATACTGTAAAAGAGAGCTTAGAGATTAGAAGAAAAATTGGTCTAATCCCTGAACAGCCTTATTTATATGAGAAACTGACGGGCAGAGAAGTGTTGTGGTTTGTTGGAAGGATTTTTGGCTTGTCAAAGGATGAGATAGAGGAGCATTCAAAAAAACTCTGTAAAGATTTCGACCTTGAGACAAAAATAGATGAACTTGTAGAAAGTTATTCTCATGGAATGAAACAGAAATTGGTTATCAGCGCGGCGCTTATTCACAATCCGGAATTGTTGGTTGTAGATGAGCCAATGGTAGGACTTGACCCTAAAAGCGCAAAACTTGTAAGAGAGATTTTCAGAGAAAAAACCCGTAATGACGGCTGTACTGTTTTTATATCAACCCATACATTGGAGCTTGCAGAGTCGATATGTGATAGAATTGCAGTGATCAATAAAGGGGAAATAGTTACAATTGGAAGTATGGATGAATTGAGAGAAGCTACAGGGCAAGTGGGAGAAAAGCTCGAGGAAATCTTTCTTAAATTAGTCCACGAAGAAATTTGATATAAAATTTGAGATAACCTCCATATGATAAAAAAGATTGAAAATTCAACTTCACTGCTTCTGATACGTCTTCTAATGATAAAAAATTCCTTTCTTTCATTCAATTTAAAGAGTCTTCCAAAGATTATATTTTTTACAATAGTTTCCCTCTCTTTTATTCTTTTCGATTATCTTTTTTTCAGGAAAGTAATTATTTATATATTTAATCTTGAAGAGGGCATTGGAAATATTCTTCTCACTGAGCT
>RFHX01000148.1 GCA_003695725.1 Candidatus Schekmanbacteria bacterium | reverse complement strand
TTCCATAATAAATTTTACATTTTTTGTGTCAATAAATATTTTAAAAAAAATTGACTGCTTTTCTGTTTATGGTAGGAGGTAAAAAAAAAAAAGGAGATAATAGTATGGAAATTGAAGAGGCAATAAAAAATAGAAGAAGCATAAGAAAATTCAAAGATAAAGATGTCCCCTTGCCGTTGTTGAAAGAAATCATCGATACTGCCTTATGGGCTCCATCTCCTATGAATAGACAGAATTGGAAAATATTTCTGCTCAAAGGCAAAAAGAAGGACCAGTTAGTAAAAATATGTGCAGAATCCTTTCCTTTTATCGAGCCACGCCTGAAAAAAGTCTTTAAACCAAGTATCATAGAATGGACAAAGAATTTCTTCAAAACCCTTGGAAACGCTCCTGTCGTGGTGGTTGTTTATTCAACTCCTTCAGGCGAAGAATTGACTTCTGATATACAAGGAGCTGCGGCATTCATCCAAAACCTTCTTCTCCTCCTTTACGCTAAAGGTTTGGGTGCTTGCTGGATGACAGGACCTGTAAATGTAAAAGAAGATATAGATAAATTTTTTGGAGTCGAAGGGCTCGAGCTTATCGCCGTAATTCCAATAGGCTACCCAGACCAGTCACCTCCTGTTCCCCCACGCAAAGAGGGAAGGGTGGAGTATATAGGCTTTGATGAATAATATTCTCAGTTGAAATGGAATTTTCTAAGAATTTTTTTAATTTTATTATGAAAATTATGCTGAAAAATTTTTAAATATAAAAGGACGAGTGAATAGATTGAAAATAAAAAAAACATCAGTAGCTGGAATCGGTACAATGGGTTCTGGCATAGTCATAGCCCTTGTTATATCAGGTTTTCCTGTTACTGCTTACGATATTGATGAAGATGCCCTTTTGCGTGGAAAGAAAAATGTTGAGGCATTCCTATCACAAAGCGTTAAACGGGGAAAGATAAGTGAGAAGGAAAAGGAAGTTTATCTTTCAAATATAGATTGGACTTCAAGTATTGAAAATTTGGCAGAATCGGATGCGGTAGTTGAAGCAATTTATGAAGATTTGAAGGTAAAAAGAGATTTTTTTGCAAAACTCGATTCCATAGCAAAGCCTGACTGTATATTTATAACGAATACCTCAACACTTTCCGTAACTTCCATAGCATCTTGTTGCCGAAGGCATGAAAAGGTAGTCGGTATACACTTTTGCAACCCTGCCCCTCTTATGAAGCTTGTTGAAATCGCTTTTACACCGTTGACTTCAGATGAAGTAAAGGAGGAAATCTTTTCCTTTGTGAAAAAACTCGGGAAAGAGTATGTGATTACAAATGATGCGCCGGGACACATAGTAAATCAATTATTGATGCCTTTTTGGGCTGACGCAGTCAGGATATTTGAAGAAAAAACTGCAACTGCCAAAGATATAGATGCTCTCTGCCGTCTTGGATTTGGGCTTCCGAAAGGTCCCCTTGAAATGATTGACATTGCCGGGCTTCCCATAATGGTTACAGTGCTCGAGAGTCTATATAATGAATATGGAGAGAAAAGATACAAACCGCCACACCTTTTGAGGAAATATGCCCAAAGTGGTTTTGTAGGTAGAAAATGTGGGAAAGGATTTTATGTCTACGAAAAAAAGGGTGAATTTGGGACTACAGATGAGAAGAAAAAAGATGAAAAAGTTTCAACTATAAAGACATCCTTTGGAAAAATTGGCGTTGTAGGTTTTGGCACTATGGGTAGAGGTATTGCACAGACTGCCTCGGAGTCAGGATATGAAGTTGCTGTGGTTGAGTTGAATGATTCTCAAAGAAAAGATGGTTTGTCATTCATTGAAAGAATGGTGAAAGGAAGAGCTGAAAAGGGAAAAATCGATAAAAAAGAAATAGGAAATATCATTGCGAGGATAAATCTCTCAGATGATTTTTCAGTTTTATCGGGCTGTGATATTGTAATAGAAGCGGTATTTGAAAAAGCAGAATTAAAGAAAAAGGTATTTACAAATATAGAAGAAGTTGTGGAAGATGATACAATAATTGCTTCAAATACTTCCTGTATTCCTTTGACAGAGCTTGCTTCAGCCCTGAAAAAGCCTGAAAGGGCGTGCGGAATTCATTATTTCAATCCTGCTCCACTTATGAAAGTTGTTGAGATTGTCAAGGCAATGCAATCGACTGATGCAGTAATTGACAAAGCTTGCAAATTTATCCAATCGGAAGGAAAAATTCCTGTAGTTTCAAAGGATGTGCCGGGATTCATTTCAAATCGCCTTTTGATCCCCTATCTTTTTCAAGCATTCAGGAAATTCGATCAGGGGCTTGCTTCGATCGAGGATATTGACAAAGCAATGGTACTCGGTGCCGGTTTCCCTATGGGACCTTTCAAAGTTTCGGATCTCATAGGCCTTGATGTGCTTCTTCAGATTGGAGAATTTATGTATGCTGAAACTGGAGATCCTGATTTTGCACCTCCGTCCCTATTGAGAAGAATGATAGCGGCAGGATATATTGGCAGGAAAAGAGGGAAAGGTTTTTACAACTATAACAATTGTTGACGAAAGGACTTTTCTCTTGTCTCTTGGTTTTCATTTTTTTATTTTGCAATTTTCTTTAGAAAAATCATTGTATTTGTTCTTCGTATATTTTTTCGCAGAATATAGAGAAGCGTAATATTCCTAAAAATGTGCAAAAAACCTTTCGCTATTTCTGTTTGCAAAAGATATTTACTGAATCGATTTTTTGATTTTAACTTTGGACT
>RFHX01000147.1 GCA_003695725.1 Candidatus Schekmanbacteria bacterium | reverse complement strand
GCAATATGCAAGATAATAATAAAGATAATTCTGCTGGTACTAAATTAACAATTGCAGTCATCAGTCATTCTGATTTTCTTCCTGATCAAACCAATATCAGTAATTCTACTTCCATAGGGTTGCCTGATATTCTTGCAGAGCGAATCTTGGAACATTTAACAAACAGCAAAAGATTTATTCCTGTTGAAAGAAAAGCCCTTAGAAAAGTTGTTTTGGAACAGCGGTTTGGACAAAAACTTAAAGAAAGTTATGTTGACCGTACATTATTTAAAGCTATAGAGGATATGGAAAAAGTTAATTCTGATGTGGTTGCTACTGTTGGAAATATTGCACAGAGGAATGATATGTTGAAAGATTTTCAGGATCTTGGGAGTGCTGTAGGCGCACATTATCTTGTTTTGGGTAATTTGGAAAAAATATCGAAAACGACCGAAGAAACTCCAATACCGTTCAGCAATAAGGGAAGGACAATAAGCGAAAATGTTTCAGACGCTCGTATTAGGTTACGGGTTATTGATGTTAAATCTGGAACCGTTGTTGGCGCTACAAGTTTTCGTACCAAGGTAACTGAATCCATCTTTAAAGGAAGAAAAACTGACACAGATGATTACTCTTTTTTTGATCATCTTGGACGGTTAGCGGCCGTAAAAATTCTGGATGTGACTTTCCCTGCTAGAGTTGTAAGTTTAGATCCACTAGTAATTTCTAGAGGGCTAAATGATGGAGTCAATGAGGGTGATGTCTATAGAGTAGAAAGAGAAGGCAAAGAAATTAAGGATACTTCAGGTGTTGTAATAGGGCGTATAAAGTCAGATGTAGGACGTATAGAAATTAAGACTCCGCAGGAAACAATGTCTATAGTAAAGCAAATAAGCGGAGATAAATTATTAGTTGGTGATCTTGTATCGCTTGATATTCAGGCAAGTGAAAAAAAAGCGACTTATATTCCGACAAGGTCTGGTGGGGACCTTTCTGCTTCGACTCAAAGGAAAGGTGGTAGTAAAGCAACTATTGCAGTTGGGTTGCTTCGAGTGAACAAAAATGCGCGAACTATAGATGGTTTTGGAAGAGGCCATGTCAATCGTATGACAGATGATTTTATTATTAAACTGACAAATACAAACCGTTTTACAGTAATGGAAAGACAGGAAATTGATCAAATCATTGATGAAAAAGATTTTGAATCAGTTGTTTCAGGAAATAACATTTTAGATAGTTTGAAGGAATTGGCCGGCGCGGATTATTTAATTCTTGGCGAAATTTCTAATTTTTATACCAATACTCAACGTACAAGAGTTCCGCTTGTTGATGAAGTGCAAGTGCATGTTAGCGGCATTGCTGAGGGTAATATTCGGATAGTTGATGTCCATACAGGCGCTGTTATTGCTGCTGACAAAATCAATATTAATGAAAGAATAAAAAGTGGAGATGTGACGCAAATGATAAATAAATTGATGGATGACTATACAACAGAAGCAGTAAACCGGATTTTGGAACGGCTTTATCCAATTAAAGTCTTGATGGTTAATGCTAATGGTACACTTTACATAAATCGGGGAGATGATGTTGGGATGCGCAGTGGGCTTGTTTTTGATGTAATGCATCCGGGAGAAGAAATGATTGACCCTGACACAGGGATCTCTTTTGGTAAGGCAGAAACGAAAGTAGCAACGGTGAAGATATTGACAGTTGAGGCATCAAGGTCTACAGCAATTATTTCATCAGGAGGTAATGTTGCTATCGGCGATATTTTAAGGAAAGCCGCTCCTGTAGCAATACCTGAAAAAGAAAAAAAGGTAGTAGTGAAAAAGCCTGCATGGTAGCAGAATAGAATTAATTTAGATTTAATTTAAAAATTTGTATTTAGGAGAAATATGAAAAGGTATTGGTTGTGTTTTTTGTTTACTAGTATCTTAGTTATTTTTTTAGCAAATCCAATCTATGCATTTGATTTGAAAAATCCTCTCAAATCCTTTTCTCAAAAGATTTTAAGTAATAAAAGGGAAAATACGGAAAATAGTATTAACCAGAAAAACTCATTAGAACAAAAACGGATACTTGCTGAAAAAAGAAATATAATTTATTCCGGTTATTCTAAATCTTTTAAACTTGTAAAAAAATTAATTGCATTAGGAAAGATAGAAGAGGTAATACAACTATATAAAGAAAATGATAATAAAAACATATCTGGTATAGACACGAGAGAAAAGAAGACGCTCTTAAATGCAGAAACTTTGGCAAATCTTGAAGGGGCGCAAATCGCGTTAAGTTGTGGAAAATATGATGATTCAATAACTATGTTTACCAAGGCAGAGAAAATTATCAAAAATAATGATAATCAAACAATATCAAAAACTTTTCTGGATAAGGTATGGGCAACTGGCGGCGGAATGATTACCGGAAATTCTGAAACAGGTCCATATCTAACTGAAGGATATGAAAAAGTCCTTATGTTAAATTTAAAAAGCATTGTTTATTTACTTCAAGGTAAACGAGAAGCTTATAATGTTGCGCGGCGTTCGATTGAATGGCAAAAGATAGAAAGAGAAAAATTTGATAAAAAAATAAAGGCTGTAAAAGAAAAGTTAGCTGAAAAGGAGAAAGAACAAAAAGATAAAAGGGGTGAACTGGGCTTTAATTTGAAAGAAATATTAGGGAAACAATATGCTTCAATGGATACTAAAGCCGATACTTTGCCTAGTGCATTTGTTAATCCCTTTGGTTATTATATCAGTGGAATCGTTCAGGAATTCGAGAGTTTCAATGATTCAAGCCTTCGAGACAATGCAAGAATTTCCTATGAAAAAGCATTAGATCTTAATCCGAAAAACAAGTTTCTTAAGGAACTTGTTGAGGAACTTAAAAAAAAATCTGCTCCGCCAAATAAAAGATTAGTTCATGTAATTGTTGCGGATGGATATGTGCCGGAAAAAAAAGTATTATCTTTTAATATTTCTATGAAGAATGCTGATATCCCTGTTAAGTTACCAATTTATGATCCGGTCCCTTCAAAAGTCAATCGCATAAATGTTTATGATGAAAAAGGTCATCAACTATCAAAATTTTCTAAAATAGCCGATATCGAAGCTTTATGCCTTCGTCATCAAAAAGACACTGCGCCTATACGTACTTTAAGCATTTTTGCGACAATAGTACGTACATATTTTGAAGGTTCTATTTTGGATAAGTTTGGACAAATTGGTTCAACAATTAAAAAGAAACGTAATGAAATGTCTACTCCCGATATGCGGTCGTGGATGAGCCTTCCGGCTTCGATCTATGCTGCTCGATTTTATGCGCCACAAAATCTTAATCGGATTCAAATAGTTACTTATGATTTGAAAGGCAATAAATTAGCATCAAAATCCATTGAGTTAGATAAATCAAGTCATAATTTTGTTTTTGCAAGAAGCATTGATGATCTATTGTATGTATATTCAAATGAAAAAATGTGGATTGCAATGAATTAATTAAAAAATAGGAGAAGATATGAATAGTATTAAAGTAGTTGTTCTATATGTCAGCTTAATGTTTGCCGTAGTATTATTAGGATGTACGACGACTTCAAATGGACCTATAGATTCAGGACCCTTCATAGATGATAGTAACCCAAGAGCTACCCTTATCCTTGGTTCTAAAAAACTCTTAAATAAGGTAAAAATTATGAATCCGCGATTTAGAGTTCTTGGTCAATTAACACAAGCTGAAGTTACCGTACAGAATTTATCAGAAAATAGATATACTCTGGAATATAAATGTGACTGGTATGCTAGTGAAGGATCTTTAGTCAATAGTCTCAACGTTTGGAATCGTTTTACCTTGACTCCTCATCAGACCCAGAGTTTCCAGTTTATGGGAAAAACACCTGAAGCAGTTAAGATAGTTTTTACGGTTCGATTCCCTGACGATGTTTTTATTGAAAACTATAAACAAAGAAATAAATGAAAGGAGTGACCTGATATGAGCAATAAATATAGATATTTAGGCATTGTGATTCTTTTTTTGAGTATTACTTTTTTAGGTTCCTGCGGTCCTATAACAGCGGGTCGTCAAGGAGCCGTTTCAACAGTTGATACCGCTGACGACATACACATAAATACAGAGCCTAATAGTGCTGATTACAAAAGATTGGCAGAAAAAGTTACAAACAAAATGTTGTCATCAAAACAGGTTCAGAGTTGGGGTAATTCCAAACCAAGATTAGTGATAGGTGAAATAAAAAACAATACCGACGATGAAGGGATAAGAGTAATTGATATTTATGACAAGATTCAGGAAACAATCTTTCAAAGCGGATTAATAAGAGTGTTAGATAGAACTGCAAACGACTTTGACTATATTTTGAAAACAGAATTAACATCTACTCGTCAATACGCTAAAAATAACCAAGAACTTGTTTATTTTACTTTACAGCTAAAGCTTTTTAAAATTGATGGAGAGCTTATAGGACAGTGGTCAGCTGATATGGCTTTAGCTAAAGCAAAAAGAAGGCTTTTCTAATATTAGGAAATATTTGTCTCTTTTGTTCCCAATAGATAGAAGGAAGTAAAAATTTGATATTTTTTTAGGGAGAAAAATATGTTTTGTATAGAATGTGGCAAGCAAATTCCTGATTGTAGTACAGTCTGTCCTGAATGTGGACAGGTATTAAAAATAACGAAAATTACTCCTTCTTATAGAAGTACAATAAAAGGTTTTTTTGGTTTATTATTTTCATTTATCTCAATGCCTATTAAAACTTTGAAATTAACAGTAAATGAACTAAAAGAATTAGGTAATCAAGGCAAACTAGATGTAGATTCTACCAATATTCCACATCTTACATGGTTGGGAATTGCAGGACGTATGATTATAAGTATTATAATTATAGGAACAGTAATTTTTGGATTTGCCTCTGGAATAAATTATCTTACACAGATAAGGCGTTCAATGGGTAATGCAATTGGCGGATTAATTGGATCCATAATCGGAGGTTTATTCCTTGCTATATTTTTAGATTGGTTGTTTTCTTTATCCCTGGAAATGATGCAAATTTTTGTCAATATTTCAAATGATATTAAAAAGTTATCGAACAAATAGTTTTTTGTCACTAATATGTTGACCATCTTCTTTGATAGATGGACATAACGAAGAGTTAGATATATGTTATGATTGATATGTCCTATTCCATCTCTATATAGCTCTACATAGCCGAGTGCAGTAGTCCTTTTTAAACTGTTCAATATTTAGACATTTTTCTGGAGATATAATTAAAAGTTGTGGATGAGAGTTAAGTGGCGTATCATGAGTGATTCAGTTTTAAGGGGAATCACTCATAACCTTTAATTAAGGAGATACGCCATGAAAGATAGTAGCGTAGTTGCGTTAAATAGTCCAGAAGAAGTTGAAGATGTACTTACGGGAGTATTACGTGAGGGAGCCATGCGTTTACTGAAAGAGGCGCTTGAGATAGAGATTGAAACATTTATTGAGGAATACAAAGGTTTTCGTTTATCAAATGGTTGTCGGCGTATAGTGCGCAATGGTTATAATGATGCTCGCAATATACAGACGGGGATAGGGGAAGTAAAAGTAAGAGTTCCCCGTGCTGAAGATCGGGAGGCATTGGATGATAAGATTCGCTTTCGTTCCAGCATTGTTCCTCCATATATCAGGCGGACAAAAAGTATAGAGGCGCTGTTGCGGTGGTTATATTTGAAAGGGATATCGACGGGTGATTTTCCGGAAGCGCTGGAAGCCCTGTTTGGTAAGGCAGCCAGAGGATTGTCATCCGGGACCATCAGCCGGCTAAAATCTGTGTGGTGGAATGAATATGAGCAGTGGAATAAGCGGGATTTATCTAAGAAGCGATATGTCTATTTTTGGGTTGATGAGACTTGTCAAGAACATTGTGTCTGCGAGTTTTTAACTGTTTTCAAATTCATGTTATTTTCATAGAATCTGAGGTTAAAGATCTGGTTAATTTCATAGAGTTCCCCTCTTATTATTGGGTGAGGTTTTTTCCATTTTGTTTTTTCTAATTTTTCACATTGAAGCATTACATTGATTCCAAGGATTTGTTTAGAGGCAAAGTATCCGCCGAGTCTGTGTCTGATTCTTTCAAGTAGCGAATTAAAGTTTTCTATAATGTTTGTTGTATAAATGCTTCTTCTTACTCTTTGAGGATATTTCATAAAGGAGAGGTATTTCCCTTCTTTTTTCAAAAGATACGAAATAAATGAAGGATATCTGTTTTTATATTCTTCAAGAATATTATCAAGTTTATCTTTTGCTTCCTCAAAGTTATTACTATAATAGATGTAGGTCTCTCTTAACTTGCGATTAAATTCCTTTGAATCTTCTTTAGACATATTTCTTTTTACATTGCGCTGAAGATGTACAAAACAGAGCTGATGGTCTGTTTTTGGAAATATTGCCTCAATTGCCCCATCAAGCCCTGAGAAGTCATCTGAAACAATCAATAATATCCGTTTGAGTCCTCTTGAGATTAGATCATTAAATATTTTTATCCATTCGTCCTTGTTTTCTGAGCCCATAACGATATAAAAACCGTATACTTCCCGGTTGCCTTCCAAATCTATGCCAAGTACGGTGTAAATACAGCATTTGCGCACTTTCCCGGAACTTTCTTTGAGTTTCCCATGGTAAGCATCAATGTATAAAACAAAAGCATCCTCTGGAAGTTCTTTTGTTTTAAATTCCTCTAAACGCTTTAAAATGTCATCTTCAATCTTTTCAAGCTCATCTTTTGAATAAGGCAATCCAAGTT
>RFHX01000146.1 GCA_003695725.1 Candidatus Schekmanbacteria bacterium | reverse complement strand
TTTAGGAGATCAAATGGAATGGTTTCTATCTGACCCTCATCAGCAAATAACATCTATGTCAATGTCTCTTGGAACATCACCTGTTGCCCCGGGAAGCGAATGGATCAAAGGATTATATGGATCAAAGCAGGTCTGGGTCACAGCAGCCGTTGCAGAGTCACCTGTGCCTGAACCATCAACATTATTACTAATATTAACCGGACTTGCAGGAATCATTCTATCAAACAATAAATTTAGAAATTAATAGAATTCTCATTGCCAATAACATCTTATCTCATTTATCCAAATAAGAGAAACTCTTTACAATTAATACATCCTTAATTCAAATTTCATTGACAATCTATTCAGTAGAAAAGTAACTTTAAAAGTAACTCTTATGAACAAATATTCTTCTGTTACTAAGTGACGACTTGCTAAAATAATTCTACAAAGTATGGTTCAAAAAAATTATTCAAAAAAGGAGATAGTTAATGCCGCCCGATAGAGAAAATGTATTAAAAGCAAAGACATTTGCAGGAATCGAGATACCGCCTGAACTGAAATGGTCTAATTTTTTAAATCTCTATTTCATAGCATTCTGTGCCGGAAGCATTGTTGCTCTGCCTGCAGTGCTTCAGCCTGCATTCCTGAAAGATATAATTAATATCCCACAAGAAAAAGCAGGAATAATAAATTCAAACCTTCAAAATATGAGCCAAATTGCATGGTTTTTATTCGTCGGAATTGCCGGTATGTTTTCTGACAAAGTGGGGCGGAGGATTCTTGCTATCGTAGGTTTTATTTTCTGCGGTATTTCCTTCATATTATTTGTTTATATCAAACACATAGCGCTTCTTATCGGTATGGGAAGCATAAATGAAATGGTAATTTTGACATATATTACCCGCTTTCTTCTCGGTATAGGAATCATACTTGCTTTTCCTCAAACAATGACGCTCGTTGCAGACTATTCATACAATAAGGATAGAGGTAAAGCGATGGCGTACCACGGATTAACTATGAGCTTGGGCTCTATTTTAGTTTTCGGTGTAATTGCACAGCTTGGCAAAAAAATGGGGCTTTCAAACCTATTTTACATATCTGCAGGCATTGGTTTTGCAGGGCTTTTTGCCACTCTCTTAGGCGTGGTCGATAGAATGCCTGAGCAGAAGCCGAAGAAAATAGGCATCAAAAAGATATTTGATACAGTAATTGAAGACATTGCTCTCGTGGCAAGCTATGTTACCACCTTTGTATCAAGGATTGACATCGTGATTATCTCTACCTTTGTGATTGTTTGGATGGTTAAAGTGGCAGACAAGTTTGGTATGACTTCGATACAGGCAACAATGAAAGGCGGCATAATTTTATTAGTTATGTCTGTTGCAACATTGCTTGCATGGCCTATCATTGGTATTCTCCTTGATAAATGGGGTAGAGGACAAGTGATGATACTTGGTCTTTTCTTGGGAGGTGCCGGATTTACTTTAATAGCGCTTACAAAAAACCCCTTTTCATCACCTATGTATCTCTACACTACTTTAATGGGGGTAGGATTTTCAGCGGCAACTGCCAGCGCAAGTGCACTCACAGCTGATGCATCACCAAAACCTCTTCTTGGAAGCGTAATGGGAGGACTTAATGCTATGCAGCCCCTTGGCGCATTCATTTTCCTTTTTCTCGGCGGAATTTCCTTCGACAAGCTTGGCTACTGGGGTCCCTTTGCCCTGAAAGGGGCAGTGGATATTCTCTGTGGAATATGGATTCTTTTCATAAGAAAAAGGTTAATCCTGTCATCAAGAGAAAATCGGCTGAAGAAAGCATAAGAAACGATCTATCTTTCTTCTCTTATCAAACGGTAAGAAACCATATTGTATATATCAGGGCATACGCCATGTGCTATATTTGGATCTGGCTCCCAAGGAGGATTGCCTCCAGAGAATAGTAAAGTAATGAGATGATAGGCATTCCAATAAAGGAATCCACATACCTCGCCCATATTGAAAGGATCTATCTCAATACGTTGCCCTGCTTTATGTCCATACATACAATGATGCTCCATTCCAAATACTTCAAGAAACAATCTGTACTTATCAATTCCCGTATATCCTTTCCCAGTCATATCACGCCATTCAGAGAAACGTGTCGCTCTTTCATTCTTTTGTCTTTCCCTTGTGTGTACCTGCATTTCCACTTTACCACCTTCGGGGCATAACCCCTTAAAAATCGTAGGGTCTTTCTCCCAAGTTATAGCACCACCATAGTGAAAGGATGAAATACAGGCGTGGTTTGCCTGCCATAGGGCACCGCAAATCGTACTATGATGCGTTGAATTAATTAGATGTTTTTCTCCTTCTTTATGTCCGAAAGGACATTCTCCCTCCACTTTGGTAATTGTAACCTCCTGCACATAACGGTTAACTTCTTTTGCTACATTGCCTATAATTTCCTTTGTCATTTCAGGTAAAAAATCTTTTTTTTCTTCCATAAGTCTCCTCTTTTACAATTAAAGTTAATTCCAGTTATTTTCTTTCCTCTCTGATAAGACGGTAGATAACCTGATTATGAATATCAGGACACATTCCGTGAATAATATTCTCTTCTGCTTCCCAAGGAAGACTTGCTCCCTCAAAAAGAACATTCATAAATCGATATGCCGACCAATAGAGACATCCGCAGACATTACCAACATTAAAAGGGTCAATCTCAAATTTATGCCCCACTCGATGTCCCCATGTGCAATGGCGCTCAATACCAAGGATTTCCACAAAAATTCTGTACTTATCGATTCCGGCATATCCCTTGCCCGTCATATCCACAGCGGGCTTCTTTGTTTTTAGGACTCTAATATCTTCCTTTTCTTTATGTCTTACTTCCACCTTAACCTTCCCCATTTCAGGACAGGCATATTTAAAATATTTTGTTTTATGCTCCCAAGGATAATTTCCTCCATAATCAAGAGTAAACACAGAAGGTTCAATAGCTGCGTAAAGCGATCCGCAGAGACCATCTGAATTCATTGCAGATATGCGGAATTTTTCTCCTTCTTTGTGTCCATAGGGACATTTACCTTCAACTTCTGTTATCGTTAATTCAGCATATTGTTTGTTTATTGCAGATATAACTTCTTTAAAAAAATCAGGAGTGGTTTCAATTTCGCGAGGATCTTTTTCTTTATCCATATAAATATCCTTTCAAGAAAGAAAAATTGAACATTTTTCAAAAATGTTTAAAAACTTGAATGAAAAAGTCAAAAAAAATTAACCCATAAATTTCCTTTTTAAAAAGAATGCTTGCTTATCAGCTTTTGATAATTACACTATTAAAAGGATGACAAAGCATATTGA
>RFHX01000145.1 GCA_003695725.1 Candidatus Schekmanbacteria bacterium | reverse complement strand
GGGTAATATCTATGAAAAAAATAGATAAGGATGCACTTATCTTTTTCTTGGCAGGATTATTTTCCACAACAACATTATTATTAATAATTCTGTGGGACTTCTTTAAGCGGGTAAAAGATATCTTTTAAAAATTCAACCTCTCTTCCTGAGATTATTGACTGTACGGTCGAGTCTTTTTTTATCTTTTTCAAGAAACTTAAAATCAGAGATTTCAAAGAGCTCTAAACCCATTTTATCTTTCACCAAAGAGGAAAGTCTTTGATAATTTTGGATCAAATCCTCTCTTTGATTCAATAAGCTATTATTCAGTTCAGCTGCCTTGATGAATTCATTATTTCCAATATTAAGAGATGCTTTTCCTTCTTTGAGTTTTTTTTCAGCATCTTCTTGCCTGCCATCTTTCAATGCCGCATTTGCCGCAATCATACTTGTTTCCGCATTCTTGTATGCTGTTTCCCCTTTCGATATTGCCAAATCTCTATCCTTCAATTTTTCAGCAAAAGAAATAACTTTCTTTGAAACATCTAAAAATGTTTCCTTCAACTCATTGTCCAAGTTTTCAGATTCAATCTTTTTGAATTCATTATGAATCGATTCTATTTTAGAAATAATATCTGAAAGGCGCGAAGAATTCTCTGCATACTTGCCATTTTCTGAATAATCAAGAGACGAAATTTTTTTTATCTCCATTGAAAAAGCATTTATATTCGTATGAATAACAGCAAGCTCAGGTGATGTTTTTGTTATTTTGATTTCTTTTTCAAGATTGTCTAAAAGAGTTTCTATCCTTTCCAATCTCTTTACATAGGCTGGTGTGCAGGAATAAAGAAAAAAAAGAGGCAACACAATAAACAGCAGGATTTTTCGCTCCATTGAATTTTAATACTCCAAAAAGTTTGATATAAAGTTCTTTAAAAAGCAATCAGGGAAAAAATTGGACGCTCTCCCAGTTTTTCCCTTCCATTAAGAAATCCAAGTTCAATAACAAAGTCTATTTCTACGATATTTCCGCCTAATTTTTCAACCAACTCACATACAGCCCCAATCGTCCCTCCTGTTGCCAGAAGGTCATCTATTATCAATACTTTTTCACCTTCTTTTACTGCATCCTTATGAATTTCGAGTGTGTCTTGTCCATATTCCAATTCATAACTTGCGCTTATTGTCTCATAAGGAAGTTTCCCCGGTTTTCTAACAGGCACAATGCCAGCGCCAATTCTATAAGCAAGCGCCGCTCCGAAGAAAAAACCTCTTGATTCCACGCTTACCACCTTATCTATTCCATTTCCTGAATGTCTTTCAGCAAAGGTATCAATAACCTTCTTGAATGCTTTTGCATCACCCAAGAGGGGTGTTATGTCTTTGAAATTAATGCCTGCTTTTGGAAAATCCGGAATATTTCTTATAAACCCTTTAATCTCTTCCATCTTCTCTCCTTTGATTACAAATCAAACCTGATTTTCTTTAAATATCTCATAAGGGAAAGGCACATTTTCAGGAATAGTATCGATATATTTTGCGCGGAATTCCTTATCCTGCATACGGCAATGATTGCATTTTTCCCGATAAGCTGGATGGTCAAGAATTCTATTCCATATTGTTGCAAGGCTTTCATCCTTAATATTTCCAAAGCTCAATGGTGTAAAATCACAGGGACAAATATCTCCATATGCAGTCATATAGAACTGTTCATTCCCGGCAAAACAGCCGGAGCCCTTTGGTCCATTTATCCAAGACTGTGTTATTACACCCGGATAATCGGGACGCATACGATATTCATTTGTCAGTTTTGCTATCTCTTCCTTTTCTTCCATACTCAATATCATATCCATATTATCTATCAATTTGCCTGTTGGCACGGGGTCAAAAACAACTACTTCATGAACTCCTATTTCCTTTCCAAGCTCTAAAATTCTTTCAAGACTTCCATCCTTGTAATCTTCTCTTGTTGCATATGTCGAAATACCAACCAAGATGCCGGCTTTCTTTGCTCTTTCAATTCCCTTTATGGCTTTATCGAAAAGCCCTTTGACTCCCCGGTATTTGTCGTGAATTTCAGGGTCAGGGCTATCTATGCTTACCATAACAGAAAAAAGTCCGGCTTCGGCAAGTTTAGCGCAGTTTTCTTCAGTTAAATATTCTCCATTCGAAAACATCATACAGTTTGCGTCATCTGGATTTACATGTTTAATCAATTCAAATATGTCTTTTCTTAAAAGGGGCTCACCTCCTGTCAAGGTAATATTCACAACACCGAGCTCAATGGCCTGATCAAGGACATTTTTAAATTCTTCAGTCGTCAACTCTCTGCCTCTCTTTTTCATATTCTTGTCAGCACTGCAATGTACACACTTTGCCTGACAGGCATAAGTCGTACTTAATGTGCATGTGGAGGGAATGCGAAAATTCAAAAATTTTCTCAAAAGCTTTCTCGTTAAATCCTTTACCCCTGCTTTGCTTGGTAGAGGAGGCAAAAAACAGGTATAAACATTCCCGCCTCTTTTCACAGCAAGAACTTTATTTGTATTCAATTTCATCAAATAAAGGTCAAAAAAACCTGACAATTCGTTTGCAAGAAATCCTGTAACCTTTCCTTCCACAAGGCCTGAATCGTTTAATCCTAATTCAAGTCCTAACAAATCATAATGCTCCATTACTAAATCCTTCCTTTAAAATGTTGTAATTTTGCAATGTTATCTTACTTCAAAGTGATTAAGTTTATTGAATTATTTTAAGAAAAGTCAATTTTTTTTTGAAGTCCTTTTATTTTAAATTGAAATATTATTCAAGGGGTCATATTGGATTTTTATCTTTCTTCAAAAATCTTTAAAAATCAACTACTGAGAAAAATACATTTAGATACTTGAAATAAATAATTCACAGGTATATAAGATAGCAACTTTTACAAAGATGAAAAAATTAAAAAAAATATAAAAATTAGATACTTAGAAAGGAGTTCAACATGATAATTCAACACGATGTTATTATTGTAGGTGCAGGGTTGGCTGGTTCAAGAGCGGCAGTTGAGCTTGCCGGCAAAACTGATGTTGCCGTTGTTACAAAAGTTTTCCCAACGCGTTCCCACTCATCTGCGGCACAAGGAGGAATTGGCGCAGCCCTTGCAAATGAAGAAGAAGATTATCCTGAATGGCATGCCTTTGATACAACAAAAGGAAGCGACTATCTTGGAGACCAAGATGCCATCGAAATAATGACCAATGATGCGCCGCGGGCAATGTATGAGCTTGAACATATGGGAGTCCCTTTCAGCAGGACAAAAGATGGAAAGCTTGCCCAAAGGCCTATGGGAGGACATACAAAAAACTACGGAGAAGCACCAGTTAAAAGAGCATGTTATGCAGCTGACCGCACAGGTCATGTTATGCTACACACCCTATATGAACAATGTATAAAACACAGAGTTAAATTTTATTCTGAATTTTTTATGCTCGACCTCATAATCAAAAACGGAATCTGTTGCGGAATAGTAGCAATGGATATGAGAAGCGGAGAAATAATAACATTTCATGCAAAAGCCGTGCTGTTTGCTACAGGGGGATATGGGAAAGCATTCAAAACCACCACAAATGCTTATTCCTGCACCGGCGATGGGCTTACTATTGCCTATAACCATGGGATACCTCTTCAAGACCTTGAATTTGTGCAGTTTCATCCAACAGGGATTCATAAACTTGGAATCTTGATAAGCGAAGCAGTAAGAGGAGAAGGCGGCATTCTCTACAACGATAAAGGGGAAAGATTTATGGAGAAATATGCCCCTACTGTAAAAGAGCTTGCTTCTCGCGATGTTGTTTCAAGGTCTATATATACTGAAATAAGAGAAGGACGTGGTATAAATGGACAAGATTATGTGCATCTGGACATCAGACATCTTGGTAAAGCTGAAATCGAAAGAAAATTGTCAGAAATAAGTGAATTATCAAGGACATACTTAGGAATAGACCCTGCCGAACAGCCAATTCCTGTAAAACCAACTACCCACTATCAAATGGGCGGAATACCAACAGATGTTGACGGAAAAATACTTTTAGGTAAAGATAAGACGACCATACCCGGATTCTTTGCCGCCGGTGAATGTGCCTGTGTATCAGTCCACGGGGCAAATCGTTTAGGGACAAATTCACTTCTCGATACAATAGTCTTTGGAAGGCGGGCAGGAAAAGCCATTCTCGATTTTCTGCCAAATGCAGATTTTGAACCCCTTCCAAAGGATGCAGATGCAGGCGCGCGGGAAAAAATCGAAAAGATAAAAAACAGCAATGGGGAAGAAAAGGTTCACGAAATAAGAGCCAGTTTGCAGGAAGAGATGATGGATAAATGCTCAGTATTTAGAGAAGAAAAGGGCTTAAAGGAGCTCAATGAACATCTTAAGACTTTGAAGGAAAGATACCAACAGATCTCTATTACTGACAAAAGCGAAAAATACAATACAGAACTTATCGAAGCCATCGAGCTTGGTAATATGTTGGATTATTCTCAAGTGATAGCAGCAGGTGCGCTAAACAGGACTGAAAGCAGAGGAGCTCATTTCAGGGAAGATTATCCTGAAAGAGACGATGCTAACTGGTTAAAGCATACTCTTGCCTACAAGGATGGCGAAAATATCCGTTTTGATTACAAGGAAGTGAGCATCACTAAATTTCAACCTAAGAAAAGAGTATATTAAAAAAACTTTTTCAAATCCAGAGAATTATGGCATACATCTCATAGTTAGTGAGGGCTAATAATTCTAAAAGATTATATCGAAAACCTTATCAGTAAGCTCATTTCCAAATGCATTTGCCATAATTGGATAACCGGGGTCATTTTGTTTCATTAATTTTTTGAGTGCTTCTTTTTTTCTTATGCTGAAATCCTTATCATCGCCATCGATATTCTTTGAAGAGTTTATAAGTGACAGGTAATCAGAATAGAATTTTTTTAGCTGAAAAATAAATCTATCGACACCTTCATCCTTCAGATTCAAGATGATTCTATATGGCGACAGCGCGCAAATTACTATTGATGAAATTTCATTAAGTTCTTCTTCAATCCCATTTTTTAGCTCTTTCATAACTTCTCTTTTAATTCTTTGAAATCCCTCAAAATATTTTGAAATATAGTCGCTCCAAATTGTCAAATCAGCCAACGGCATATAATCGCAAATTGCTATATTCATTCCGGACATACTTGTCAGATTGCACCATAAGACAGGAAAATTGTATTCATCAGTTGGCCAAACCATAAAAGATTCTTCTACTACAGCGAGCTCGAAAATTTTTATTGAAGAAAAAATCACCTTTTCAACTTTATCACCTTTATAGACCTTCAAAGATATTTCGCCTTTTCCATTTTTTATCTCTTCAAAGGATTTTCCTATATCAACTGCTTTCTTGCAGATTTCTGCAAAGGACTTCTCCGCTTCCTTTATGAAGGATTTCTTCAAATCTTCCAAAATTCAACCCCATTTATTGTGAATTCATTAATTTCTGGACAATGAATATCAAATCTGTAAAAAAAATTCCATAATTTGCCTTCAATCTCACTGCACAATAATTTAAAAGGAGAATTGCTTTGAAAGATAACGAGATATGGAAGATATTGAAAGATGAACTTTCTCTTGCAAAAAGGATTGTTGCTCTCAAGTTTTCAAAAAAAGAACCGGAAGGCATCAAAAAATATGAAGAGAGAGCATTTCCCGGACTTTGCACACAGATTAAGGAGATTTTAGAGCGAGAAGAAACCTTCTATACCATAAAAGACCAATGTTTCTGCACAGGAGGTGTAGTTGCGGCAGGTGTAGCCGAATCGATGACAAGAGAAGAAAAGAAGGAGATGATTAAACTACATATGGATATGGAAGGCTCATATAAGGACATTGAAACTGCAATGTCTTATTATGATGAAGTGGAAAAGGAAATACCCTATCCGGCAAAGAAGAATGCAGCTATTCAGCTCGGACTTTTTCCTGAAATTTCAAGCCCTGACATTTTGTTGATTTTCTGTACTCCAAAAAAAGCAGATATTCTTTCACGCACATATGTTTATACGACAGGCAATCTCATAAAAGGATTCGGAGGAAATGGAGGATGCACCTTTAATATTCAATATCCCTATGTTACGGGCAAACCCGCTTTTTCATATAGCGATGTTGCTTGGAGGAAATATACCGGCATATCAGATGAGGAAATCACTCTAAGCTTTCCCTATGAAGCACTCAAAGCAATAATCTCCAACCTACCAATAGTTGCGGAAAAATACCGTAACTATGGCAATCTTTCCAAATAAAAATCTATTCAATTTCCTGTCAATATTTCCTTTTTCTATTCAGCCGTAAAGAAATAATGAGTAAAAAACCTCCCCCCATAAGAAATAAAGAAGAAGGCTCAGGAACAGGCTCTGAAATCTTTTCAGCATAATTTACATATTGATTACCGTATTGGTCAGTGGAAAACCATACGACATTGCCCGAATTGCTTATGGCTGGAAATGAATTATTGTTATAAATGGTTGAAATCTGCTGAATCATCGTTCCATCAGAATAATAAATATCAGAATAATATGGAAAATTCCTCTGCTGAGAAGTCCATACTATTTCTCCGTTATCATTTATGTAAGGGGAAAAATCATCATAATCATTGTCATCTGTTATCTGATTTATGGTTAATCCATCATAAAGACAAACTTCCAAATCATCAAAAGTTGTGATTGAATCACCTCCCTCAAACCAAACTACACTCCCCTGATTATTAATGACAGGTGACTCATCAACCAATAAATTATCAGTCAATTGAGTTACATTTAAACCGTCATAGTAAAAGATTTCATTGTCATTTCCATCAAAACCCATCCACGCAGCAGCACCATTTTCGTTCATTACTGCCGATGTATCATCAAAACTGTTATCTGTAAGTTGTGTTGTAAAAGAATCTTTATATAGAAAAATTTCAAAATCAGTTCCGTCTGAACCTTGCCACAAAATAGAATTTTGATCATTTATTTGAGGATATAGATCGTCATAGCTGTTATTTGTAAGCTGTATGATATTCATTCCATCATAGAAGAATATCTCATAATCTGAACCGTCATATCCCTGCCACACTATATTCCTTTGAGAATTTATTTGTGGATACCAAGCGTCATAGAAACCTGAACCTCCAATTGATGAGATTGTGCCGTCGCTGTAATTATAAAAATAAATTCCTCCTCCATCTGATACAGGATCAGTGTCAGCCCAAACTACATCTCCAAATTTATTTATATCGGGGGCTTTGTCACTTGTATTGAATCCTGCTTTAAGTTTTATTATCTGGTCCCTGCTGTTATCATAAAGGAAAATATCTTCGCGGTCATCCTCACTTTCCCATACCGCCATTCCAGTTTCATTGATTTTGAGAAAATCAGCGGCATAAACCTGATCCAATACTTTTGTTGAAAATTGCACTGCATATGAATAAGATCCAAATATCAAAATGAGTAGAAATGGCAATATTATGGTCCACATAACCTTTTTCTTCATCTTTTTTCTCCTCAATTTCTAATGAGCTAATATGCTATGTTATTTTTTCCTTCCACAAAATGTAAAAAGGACAAATCCTGCGCCAAGAAGAAATAATGTCGATGGTTCAGGGACAGGCGCATTCTTCAGGGCAAGAAAAATCTCATCATCGTTGCCATCAAATGACTGCCAAACAATATTTCCTGAAGGAGAAATCGAATAATTCAAATCGTCATAGATATTATCAGTAAGCTGCTCAATTGATATGCCATCAAAGTAGTAAATCTCCCAATCATTACCATCGAATCCACCCCAAACAATATTTCCTTGTGAATCTATCAAAGGCGTACTATCTATAAATGTGTTATTTGTAAGCTGTAATGTAGCACTCCCATCATAGTAAAAAATCTCATCATTAGCTGACCAAACAATTTCTCCTGAATCGTTTATTTGAGGAGAAGAGTTATTCAATGAATTGTTCGAAATATTTTGAATAGTCATTCCATCGTAAAAATATATCTGATAGCTTGAAGGTGCATCATTTGCTACCCAAACAATTTGGCCATTCGAATTTATTTGAGGATAATCGTCATTGTAAGAGTTGCTTGTAATTTGATCAATCACTCCACTATCATAGAGATAGATATCAGTATTGCCGCTAACAGAGTTATAACCTCGCCAAACAATTTTGCCATTATTCAACTCAGCAAATTCATCATCGGTAGTATTATTCGTAATTTGTGTAGTTGTTCCTCCGTTGTAAAGCATAACTTCAGAATCTGTGCCATCTCTGATTAACCATACAATATTATCATTGTTATCTATTTTTACATTTTCATCACCTCTTGAATTATTTGTAATTTGCTGTATTGAGCTTCCATCATAGAAGAATATCTCATAATCTGAACCGTCATATCC
>RFHX01000144.1 GCA_003695725.1 Candidatus Schekmanbacteria bacterium | reverse complement strand
AGCATCCGTCAGTGCTTGAAACCTGTCATTATTTAGAAACAAGGGGTTATAGTGTAACCTATCTCCCTGTTGACGAAGACGGCAGGATTGATCCGGAGGATTTGGAAAAAAATATCACCGAAAAAACAGCCATTATAAGCATAATGCACGGCAACAATGAAATAGGCACTATTCAGGATATTCGCACTATTGGTGAAATTGCCAAAAAACACGGGATCATTTTTCACACAGATGCAGTGCAAACATTGGGGAAAATTCCCATAGATGTCCAAAGAGACAATATCGACCTTCTTTCATTATCAGCGCATAAACTCTATGCCCCCAAGGGCATTGGTGCAATTTACATCAGGAAGGGTACCAAAATGCATGGCCTTATTCACGGAGGCCATCAGGAAACCAACAGAAGGGCAGGCACAGAAAATATAGCAGGAATAGTCGCCCTTGGCAAAGCTTGTGAAATAAGCATACGCGATATGGAGGCAGAAACTATACACCTTCAAAAAATAAAGGAAAAACTCAAAAATGGCCTTCTTGAAAAGATACCAAAGCTGAGAATCAACAGCCCTGAAAAAAACTGTCTTCCAACAACACTCAATATCGGCTTTGCAGGTGTCGAAGGTGAAGCAATGTTGATAAATCTTGACCTGAAGGGAATTGCCGTATCAACAGGTTCTGCTTGTTCATCGGGTTCAACTGAACCATCACATGTTCTGAAAGCGATCAACACACCTGTAGAATTTGCACAAAGCTCGCTTCGTTTCAGTTTTGGAAGGTTTACAACTGTTGAAGATATCGACTATGTGCTTGAAACATTGCCTCCTATTGTAGAAAAATTGAGAAGTATGTCTCCTTTGTGGAGTGGCTGATTCCTTACATACAAAGAGTTGCTCAAAAGCGGCTTATAAAAAAGTATGTTTATGGGTTATGGTATTCTTCTGATCCAAAAATTTTCTTCTTTTCACTACTGGCATTGGTTCAAGAAATTTAGCTATCTCTTCCGGCATCTGTTTTTTATGGCATTTATTTAAAAATGCTGATAACTTTATTTTAGAATCTCACCTATAGTAGATTTTATGACCTTAGTTTTAAAAAAAGATGGATAAAAAGAAAAAGATATCTTCACTTGAATCAAAAGTTAGGACTATATTTCTAATTCTATGCGCCCTTGTATCAATTTTCTTTGGCGTAATCGGAGGAGTCATTTTTTCGTATATCCGTGACCTTCCAGCTATAGAAAAGCTAAGGGAATATGAACCTGATAAAGTTGCCCAGTTATATTCTGCAAATGGTGAACTTTTTGCTGAGTTCTACATAAAGAGGCGAATGATAGTTGATTTCAAGGATATTCCTCAATCACTTAAGAATGCCATAATCGCTGTTGAAGACAGCAATTTCTACAACCACTTCGGGATTGATATCAAAGGCATTACCCGCGCCGCAATATCAAACCTCTTTGCAGGAAGGGTTACACAGGGAGGAAGCACAATTACTCAACAACTTTCCAAAGTCCTGTTTCTTACACCTGAAAGAAAACTTTCAAGGAAGATAAAGGAAGCGCTTATTGCATTTCAGATAGAAAGAGAATTCACAAAAGATGAAATCCTCGAACTTTATCTAAACCAATTGTATTTCGGAAGCGGCGCCTATGGTGTGGAAACAGCTTCCTTCGTATATTTCAACAAACATGTCAAAGACCTTACCACAGAGGAAGCCGCTCTCCTTGCAGGATTGCCAAAAGCTCCTTCACGTTATTCGCCCTACAATAATATCGAGCTTGCCCGCCAAAGGCGAAACTATGTCCTTAAAAGAATGTTTGAAGAAAAGATGATAAGCAGAGAGGAATATGAAAAACTCATAAAGACTCCAATAAAACTCAATCCCGGTTTATCAAAAGTAAGCAAAGCTCCATATTTTTCGGAATATGTAAGAAGATACATAGAAAACAAATTTGGCACAAAAGCCCTATATAAGGAAGGATTGAAAATTAAAACAACTCTTGATTTAAAGCTCCAAGACTATGCAAGGAAAGCCCTCAACCGCGGGCTTATGGAATATTCAAGAAGAAAACCTTTCAGCAAAGTGCCCGAAGATAAAAAAGATGAATATATCTCCGCTTTTTCAGATGTTGAAAAATTAGAAAAAGATATTACTTACTGCGCTAAAATAAAAGAAGTCGAGAATAATGGTACCATAGAGGTATCAATCGGCAAAGTATCAGGATATATCCCTCCATCTTCGATGAAATGGGCAAAAATAGACAACCCCCAATCCTTCTTTACACCCGGTGATTGTGTATTTGTGAGTTTAAAGAGCATATCCAAGGATGGAAACTACATTCTAAACCTTGAAAACTATGATGAAGTAAATGGAGCAATTGTTGTCATAGAGAATTCCACCGGACATATAAAGGCAATGGTGGGAGGAAGAAACTTTCTCCTCAGCCAATTCAATAGGGCATTTCAGGCAAAAAGACAGCCCGGTTCGGCTTTCAAGCCGTTCATCTACACGGCTGCAATAGAATCGCGCAAGATAAATGCACTTACAAAAATACTTGACCTGCCCTTTACATCTGAATTGCCTGACGGTACTTTGTGGAAACCTGAAAATTATGACGGCAAATTCAAGGGACTTATTACAGTTCAGCAGGCACTTCAGGAATCACGCAATCTTGCAACTATAAGACTTTTGCAGAAGGTAGGGACAAAGCCAGTTATTTCTATAGCTCATAAAATGGGAATAAAAGAAAATCTTGAACCTTATTTATCCCTCGCCCTTGGCTCAGAATCTGTTCCTCTTCTTGATATAACTTCTGCTTACACAGTCTTTCCAAATCTTGGCATAAAAATAAAACCTACAGCCGTTATTTCAATTGAAAACAATAGAGGCGAGGTCATAGAAAAAGCTATAGAAGAAAAAAAGCAGGTAATCTCGCCAGAAACGGCATATACAATGACAAACCTTTTGAGTTTTGTAGTTAGCCGCGGCACAGCAAGAAGGACAAGGATAAAAGGAATTCCTTCAGCAGGGAAAACAGGGACAACAAATGAATTCAAGGATGCCTGGTTTATCGGTTTTACCCCTGAATTTACAGCAGGAGTATATATAGGATATGATGACAACAGCATCTCATTGGGGAAAAGGCAAACAGGAGGAGGCGTTGCAGGTCCTGTGTGGAAATATTTTGCTCAAAATTTTTACAAAGATAGAAAGCCCGGCAGTTTCAAAAAGCCGGCAAATGTTCTTTTAATCAATGTAAATCCCAAAACTGGAGAACCATTGAAGAATAGAGAACCCGGCTCAATTGAAATTGCCTTTATAAAAGGCACTGAACCTTCAGCTCAAGAATACAAAAGAGCAAAAGCCATAGATGAATTGAGAGAAAAAATTTATGATGAAGGACTCTAAAAAAAGAAAAGCTCTGATTATTTCAGCAGGTGCTCTGAAGGATATTTCCTCAATCAAGAATTATATTGGCTCTGATGTAATATTGATTTGTGCTGACGGCGGACTGAAATACTGCATCGAAGCAGAAACAATTCCAGATTATATCATTGGCGACTTTGACTCCGCAGACAATCATTTACTGAACAAAGAAATTCTCAATAAAAGCCAAATAATCAGACACAGCCCTGATAAGGACAAATCTGATACTGAACTTGCCCTTGACCTTGCCATTTCCCTTAAAGTAACTGAAGCAGTCTTTTTAGCATGCACCGGAAGCCGCATCGACCATATGTTGGCAAATATCCATCTTCTGCTCAAAGCCCATAAAAAAGGCATAAAAGCAAGTATCGTTGATGAAAACAATACCATAACTTTGATAACCTCACACTGTGATTTTGAATCAGAAGTAGGAGAAATAATCTCTCTTCTTCCAATGAGTGAAATGGTAACCGGAATAAAGACGGAAGGGCTCAAATATCCTCTCGATGACGGAATAATGGAAATCGGAAGGCCTTATGGCATCAGCAATGAAGCTGTTGGAAGAAAAGTTTCAATTAGCATAAAATCAGGAATATTAATTCTTATTCGCGCCAAGGATTGAAGCTTTATCAAAGGATTCATCAGATGGATATGAATAGGTAACAAAAAAGTCATCTACACTTTCAAGATTGTCATACACCCTTTTCCCCTTTTTCGTAAGCCAACTGTGTCCATCGAGAGTGCCGTTTCTTTTTCTTACTCCAAAGTGAATTGCCACATCCATACCTTCCTTTCTCAAAAAATGATAAAGAATAAGGGACTTTTTTAGACAGGTAGGATGATAAATAAAAAATCCTATACCAAGAATTTTATCTGTCCCTTTTACAATAATATCTACTTTCCATTGTCTCCAATGCCTTCTATTCTTAGAAGGTGTCAAGATTTTCATTACCGATGGAAGGCTTAACACTTTAAGAAGAAGAGGCAATATAGTTGCAAGAAGAAATATTTTCGAATAGATAACGAATTCCGTAATTCTTCTTACAATCCGATTGGGAGTCTTCTCATTCTTTATTCCAGGCATTTCCTTTATAATTGCGCAGCCAATCTACCTTTCCAAAATAGCGTGCACAATAGAAACAGGGGAATCTATCCAAATCGCCAAGATTCTTTTTTTCTATTCTTGAAACCCTATCCTTCTGAAACTTGGCTATTTTATCTATTAACATTCTGTGGGCATCGAAAAGGGATGTATCTGCAAGGTTTGCTATTATATCTGCTTTAGAATTGCTTCCTGCATAACCTGACAATTGGCAGCAAAAGACAAGATTTCCCATAAAATCAATGGTTAAAGATGTCATATTTAGGGCTCTGCATTGAAACATCAATTCAGGAATATCAAAGCCGGGTGAAAGAAAAACGCCAATAGAAAAAATACCTGCAAGTCGTGTTATTTCCCTTGCCAATCTCGATTGCTCAACTGGAGTTGGGACTAATCCTTCCTCCACATTGCCCGGAGTCGGCTGAATAAAAGCAAAAAACAACTTTTCAGCCTGAAGTTTCGAAGCAAGCAAAGCCATCTCTTCAAGCTGGTCTTTATTCTTCGTACAAACTGTCATTTGAAGATTAAAGGGTATTTTTTTCATAAAGCAAACACTAACTGCCTGCATTATCCTTTTATAAGAGCCCTTCTTCCTAAGATAATCATGCACCTCCTCACGCGGACTATCGAGGCTAAATGAAAGCCCTTTTAAAGATGAAAGTCCATGCTTTTCAAAAACAGGAAGCATCTCCAAGAAATTCCATGCATTGGTTACGCAGTGGTATGTAAAACCGCCTTTTACGACTTCTCCCAAGATTTCATCAAATTTAGGATGAAGAGTCGGCTCACCTCCTGTAAAACCAATATGTTTTATTCCATATGTTTTTGCTTCTTTGAGAATCTTTTTGACTACCCTGAATGGAATATTTTTTCTTGGCAGGTTCTCATCTCGAAGGCAATGTTTACAAACAAAGTTGCATCTGTTAGTCAATTCTATGCCTAATTCTGTCAAAAAACCTATGTCTCCAGCCATCAATCTGCTCCAATCAATTCTTTCTTAATCATTTTCACAACATTTGATGGATTGTCAAGGAGGTCTTGCCCGCTTTCTAATCGGAAACATTCAGAAATTTCAACAGCTCTTTTTAAAACATCAAGATGGGCAGCTGCAATATCGCTATCCATCATAACAAGGAGGCTATGGGGAATAAAGAGTGCAAGGGCTTTCGCGCGCGAAATCCTGCATAATCTGGAAGCCCGTTGATTTTTGATTTCAGGATAAATTATAAATCTCTGCTCAGCAGAATGAATAAACTGTCCCGGATAAAATTTATCGGCACTAAAAGCCCTTTTTGGTCCTTCCCCATATTTTTCTCCATATTTTACATCTTCAAGCTCTTTAAACCTCTTCGATATTGATGGGTCTATATGGAATTCCCCCGGCAGAGCATAGGTTCTAACAGTATCCCCCTCTCTTCTCAATAAAACTCCGTCATCTGAGAGATATTTATACCCCTCCCTCAATAGTGTAATGCAAAGAGTCGTTTTTCCTGCGCCTGTATCACCGGGAATAATAAGAGCTTTTCCATCTATCGATATACAGGAAGAATGGACATAATAGAAGCCTCGATATCTCAACATCTCCATTAGTATCAAATAAAAAAAGACAAAAGCAAAAAACCTTTCCTGCCGAAGTATGCCTTTATCGAGAAACATTGTTACAATGCCTTTGGATGTTTCACACTCGGCAGTCGATACCCCATCAGTCACAATAAGTTTTTCCCCTATTCTATATCCTGTCAATTTATCAAAGGAAAAGAGATAATACTTGCTCTCTATTGCTTTTTTTCTTTCTTCGATTAAGTCTCTTGAAGGAAAAAGTATTTTGAACGAAATATCAGACTTGCCATCGTCTTCTTGAATTTCGAAATATCCGATACACTTATCAGCTATTCTAATTATCGCTTCGGTCTCAGCTTCTATTCTTACATTGACTCCAAAAATTGAATAATATTTGTAAAACATTTAAAAATGAACTCTCTGCAAAAAAGAAAAACAGAACATTCCCGGCAAGAATTTATTAACTGGAAGCATCAATAAAGACAAGATTGTTGTCGTTGAGTTTCTTTAGAAATCCTTTTACGCTATTCAATGCCGTTGACGGCTCGACATCAAAATTTTTGCATATTTCATCTACTATGTCTGACACATTCCTTTTCCCGTCTGCAAGTTTCCAAATAAAAAGGGCAACTTCATTCAATCCAAAATAACACTTCGTTTTTAGGTCAAGCAAAACTGCTTCTTCATCAAGTTCAGTGCAAAGTATTGACGGATTTTTCGATGGTATCGACTTTTCATCTATCATTATTCAACCCTTTTTTTATATTTTTACCAAAACTGTTTCTTATGTGTCAATAATTTCAAACCTTAACCTAAAAATGATATTTATACAATTCTTCCAACAAAATCCATCGTTTTTTGGTTCCTACAAAAGACAAATAATCCAAAGAAGGAATAATTTCAGAAAGCTTAATCTCTTGAAGCTTGACAGAAAAAATATATTACTTATATGAAAAATCCATTTAAAAAAAATGTGATACCGTCTATATTGTAATCCCACAATCTTTAATGAAAGCAAAACAATGATTATTACAGAACGAGCAATAAAAAAATTAATCGAGGAAAATCTCGGCATTAAAAGAAATGAAAGAGTTTTGATTTTCTGCGATGATATATCAGAGGACGAAACAATTACCGAATCTGATAGAAAAAGGAGAAGCGAACTTCCACTGATTGCAGAAGAAATCTTTGATTACTTGTCAAAAAGAAATGACACTACTTTTCTGCAATATGAATCTTTAGAAAAACACGGGATGGAGCCTCCGGAATTGATTTGGCAGGAGGCATTTGGAAAAAGAGCATTTGCAGATTTGAGAGACAAAGGGATTTTTGAAAAACTCATTACAAAGCAGTCAACGAAGAAAGAAGAAATTGAAGCCGAAAAAATAATCAAAAAGCACAAGAGGGAGTGCGTAGATGTAATCATTGCTCTTTCCAATTTTTCAACGAGCCACACAAAATTTCGCGACCTTCATACAAGAATCGCAGGAGGCAGATATGCAAGTATGCCTCTCTTCGATAAATCGATGTTTGAAGGTCCGCTCAATGTCAATCACAAGAAAATGAGGCAATTGACAGAAAACTTGGCAAAAAAATTGAGCAGAGCTAAAACAGCCGTAATAACTGCATCAAATGGCACTAATTTAAAAATAGGAATTGAAGGACGCTCCGGAATAGCAGATACAGGAATTCTTACAAGAAAAGGCGCTTTTGGCAATCTCCCTGCAGGAGAAGCATTCATTGCTCCAGTTGAAAATAGCGCTGAAGGCTTATTTGTTGCTGAATGGGGTCCCACTTCAAAATTCAAGAAACCTCTCAAATTTGAGATTAAAAGTGGAAAACTCTTTCTAATTCAAGGCATTGATGACTATGCAGATTTTCTTCGTGAACAGATCGAACTTGACCGCAAATCTTCAAACATTGCAGAACTTGGCATCGGCACAAACCCCAAAGCTACCAAGCCCGACAATATTCTTGAATCAGAAAAAATTTTAGGAACAATTCACCTCGCATTAGGAGACAATAAATCATTTGGAGGAGAAGTTAGAACTAATTTTCATCAGGATTTTGTTCTATTCAATCCCACTTTAAAGCTACTTTATGGAAGTGAAGAAGAGACAATAATTGCAAATGGGAAACTACTCAAGAGTTAACAAACTTTGGACCGGTTAATTAGTGGAAAAAAAATCTCAAAATGAAAAATTCCAAAAGGCGCTCTCCAAATGTGTCAAATGCGGTGCCTGTCAAGCTGTCTGTCCAGTATATGACATTGAAAAAAAGGAAAACTCCGTAGCACGGGGGAAACTTGCCCTTTTGCAGGCATATATGAAAGGTGAAATTGAATTGACTTCAAAGCTATACGAAACAATCTCAAAATGCATTCTCTGTACATCCTGTAAAGATACCTGTGCGGCAAGTATAGAGATTGACAGAATAATCTCCACGGCACGGGAAAAAGCAGTAAAAGAATTTGGAATGCCTCCTTTAAAAAAGGCTCTCCTTGAAATTCTTTGCGGAACCTTTCCGGGCAGAAAGACTTTTCTGAAATCCGCTTCTTTAGTTGAAAAGATGTTTATGAAAAAAATTCCTTCTGAAAGCGGTTTGTTTTATAAGGGATATTTTTTAGGCAGAAAGGAAGGAAAAATATTCCCTGCCCTTTCTAAAAAAACACTCACTGAAATAATCGATCTCGAAAAAGTCTCAGATAGTCTGTCTTCTGTCCTATTCTTTCAAGGATGCACTATAAATTTCATCAGCCCGCAAACGGGCATCTCGGCGTTGAATTTAATAAGGAAATCCAACTTTACTCCTATTCTCCTCAATAAACAACAATGTTGTGGACTGCCGGCTTTTTTTTCCGGCGACAGGGAAAAGGCAGAAAAATTGGCATATTCAAACCTCGAAATGCTGTCTGAAAAAAAATTCGACTACTTGGTGGTTGCCTGCGCTACGTGCGGATCGGCATTCAAAGAAATCTACCCCTTGATTTTTGAGGATGACAGCAACAGACTACAGAAATGGGAAGAAATAAAGGGGAAGATTTTAGATTTAAGTGAATTTCTTTCAGGACCGGGAAATAGAATTTTTTCAAAGATTAAAAAAACAGAAAAAGAAACTACCAAAACTGCAACCTACCATGACCCCTGCCACCTTTACAAGGGACAAAAAATCGAGAAAGAACCAAGAGAAATTATCAAAAATATTCCGCGTATCAATCTCGTTGAAATGGAAAACAGCAGTGACTGTTGTGGATTTGGAGGAATGTTTAGCATTGAAAACTTTGAACTCAGCAGGGAAATCAATAAGAAAAAGATAGAAAACATTCTTTCATCTAAGGCAGAGCTGGTCCTAACCGGATGTCCGGGATGCATACTTCAAATTAAAAGCGGTCTTATTGCAAAATCTTCCAACATAGAAGTAAAACATTGGTGCGAACTTTTAGATGAAGCAACTAATGGTAAAAGTACAATTGATTAAGTGTCAAAGAAAAGAGTTCTAAGAGAATGAGAATTACAGGCGGGAAAAAAGCACGACATAGACTTTCATCATTTCCCAAAGATATAATTAGGCCTACACAAGACAAAGTTAGGGAAGCGGTTTTCAACACATTGGGCAATGGAGTTGAAGGCACGGATTTTCTTGACCTTTTTGCAGGGACCGGAAGCGTAGGTATTGAAGCATTGAGCAGAGGAGCGGAAAGAGTGGTTTTTATCGAAAAAAATAGGAATGCAGTCTCAGTGATCAAGAAAAACCTTCAAATTGCAGGTTTAGACGGCTTTGCAAGAATAATCCAAAAGGATTTTAGAGAAGCCCTGAAAATGCTTGTCGCTGAAAACATTTCATTTCATATAATCTACTGCGACCCTCCCTATGCTTCCGATTACAGTATAAAATGTCTCTCTGAAGTAAATTCAGGACAACTTCTTTTACCCAATGGCACTATGATTCTTGAAATATTCAAAAAACGAAGTTTTCCTGAAAAAGAGGGAAAACTCCATTTAATGAGAGAAAGACTTTACGGTGAAACAAGAATATTGTATTACAAGAATATATCTGACTAATTTTTTTATTTTTTAAAAACTCTATGAAAAACATTGCTGTTTATCCCGGAACATTCGACCCCGTAACAAACGGGCATATAGACATAATTGAAAGAGGGCTTCAGATTTTCGATGAAGTCATAGTGGCAGTCGCAGTAAGCACAGACAAACAAACCCTTTTTCCTGTTGAAGAAAGAATCGAAATGATCAATTCAGCCACAGAAGGATTGAAAAATCTCCGTGTTGAATCTTTCGACGGACTACTGATCGATTTCGTAAAAGATGTTCAAGCAAAGGCAATTATAAGAGGTTTAAGAGCAGTAAGCGATTTCGAATATGAATTTCAAATGGCAGTTACAAACAGAAAACTTCTCAAAGAAGTAGATACCATTTTTCTTATGTCCACTGTGAAATATTCTTACCTGAGCTCGAGCATCGTAAAAGAAGTTGCAAAATACGGAGGCGATATTGAAGGAATGGTTCCTGCGCTTGTTTCAAAAAAACTCAAAGAAATCTATGGCACTAATAAAGGGGGAGAATAGCTATGTCCAATGAATGCATCTTCTGCAAAATGATTAAAGGAGAAATGCAGGCAAATATAGTCTATGAAGATGATTTGATAATAGCTATTGAAGACATAAATCCTCAAGCACCGGTGCATCTTCTTTTGATTCCCAAAAAACATATCCCCACAACAATGGATATCCAGAAAGAAGATTCTGACATATTGTCCGACATATTTGAAAGCGCAAAACATCTTGCCAAGGAAAAGAAGATAGATGAATCCGGCTTTCGCATCGTCCTTAATTGTAATGAAGGCGCTGGACAATCAGTATTTCATATTCATTTTCATCTGCTTGGCGGAAGAAGAATGACTTGGCCTCCCGGCTGATTTCTATTTTTGCATTTTTTATTTGAAGGAGAAAAAATAGAGTATGAAGCAGGAACTTATTCTCGAACAGCTTGAAGAATTGGCAGAAAAGCTTTCCATCAAAGTTCAATATGAAGATTTAAAAAAGGCAGGCATTAAGCTTCGAGGAGGCTCTTGCCGAGTGGAAGATGAAAACCGCATCATCATCGACAAAAGACTTAGAATAAATGAAAAAGTTGAAATTCTTGCCAATGAACTTTCTAAGCTAAACCTTGAAAATGTCTATATTCCTCCACGCATAAAATCGATTCTTGGAATAGAAGAAAATGATGAAGCAGTAAAAGAATCTCCACAATAAAAAGATGAAAAAAAGAATAACTTTGCTTCTTCGTTCAAAAAGAAAAATATTCATTCCTATCTCGATTATTCTTCTCATTCTTCTCACCTTTGACTCCTGCAGTATCAAAAATATGCTCAAGCGCTGTTCATTCAAATTTAAAAGCATAAAAATCGAAGGGATGGAACTTGGCAAAAATAAAATTCATGGGGAAGTAACTCTTGAAGTCGATAATCCCAATTGGATACCTGTCAAAGTTAAATCCGTAAAATGCGGTTTGTTCATAGGGAAAGACAAATTTTTCAAAGGGAAAACTACAGAAGAATTCAAAATACCTGCAGGAGAAAAAAGAGAAATTACTGTCCCTTTCAAGGCAACATATAAACAGATAACTCTCGAAATGATTAAAATATTAACTGCTGGGGCAGGAGGAATGAAAATTTCAGGAGTTGCTTTCATAGATGCTTTCTTTATAACAATACCTGTTGAATTTGAGGTATTGAAAAAGGATTAAAATTATTCCTTCAATCTCTTATTTCTAATCAGATAAATGGTTTTTGCTGCAGCAATTCTTGAAAGATTGATTCTAAGAGAATAAACTTCCTTCCGACTATCGATTACCTCTATAAAAACAACTTCTGGCTTATTGGCGCTCCAAATACTATGAAATAAAGATAGCTTCTTTATTCTTCATGGGCAATCTTCGCCACTGCTACAACCTTTGCACCTTCATCCACATCAATCAGCTTTACCCCCTGAGTGTTTCTTCCTATGACCTTTATATCTGCCACCTTCAAGCGAATAATCTTTCCATCTGAAGCAACAAGCATTATGTTATCAGAATCTTTAACCTGTTTTATTCCTACGACTTTACCATTTCTTTCTGTTGTTTTTATTGTAATTATTCCTTTGCCGCCTCTTGACTGCACTCTGTATTCACTCAATTCTGTCCGCTTGCCATAACCGTTTTCAGTTACAGTCAATATGCTGTAATTACCATTGCTTACAATCTCCATTCCTATGACTTCGTCATCTTTTGAGATAGAAACAGCTTTTACTCCCCTTGCCGTCCTTCCCATAGCTCTAACATCTGACTCATGGAAACGAATACTGTTTCCATTTCTCATTGCCAATAAAATATCTTGTGTGCCGTCGGTTACAACAGCAGAAACAAGCTCGTCTCCCTTATCAAGATTGACAGCGATAATGCCGCCTGCGCGCGGGTGACTGAAAGCATCAAGGGTTGTTTTCTTTATTATTCCCTTGCTTGTGACCATTGTAACATAATGGTCTGAATCAAATTCAGAGACCGGCACATAAGCGCATATTTTTTCTTCAGCGCTGAGATTGAGAAGATTGACTATTGCCCGTCCTTTAGCCGTCCTCCCGAGTTCAGGAATCTCGTGGACTTTTATCCAATAAACCTTCCCCTTATTGGAAAAGAAGAGAATATAATCATGAGTATTCGCTATAAAGAGATGTTCAACAAAATCTTCATTTCTTGTAGTCATTCCTGTCTTACCCTTGCCGCCGCGTCTTTGGCTTTGAAAAATACTCAAGGCATTTCTTTTTATATAGCCATTGTGTGAAATAGTAACAGCCATATCCTCTTGTTTTATTAGGTCTTCAATATCTATCTCCGTTGTATCAGCGATTATTTCTGTTCTGCGCTCGTCTGCATATTCCTCCTTGACCTCGAGCAATTCTTTGCAAACAATATCCCTAACCTTCTGCTCGCTTGAAAGAATAGCCTTATATTCAGCGATTATCTTCAAAGTCTCTTTATAATCAGAAATGATTTTATCCCTTTCAAGACCTGTCAATCGTTGAAGCTGCATTGCGAGTATTTCTTTTGCTTGAATTTCAGAAAGAGGAAATCTTTTCATAAGCTTCTCTTTTGCATCAGCCGGATTCTTTGCTTTTTTAATCAAAGCCACAACTTCATCGATGTTTTCCACAGCAGTTTTCAACCCTTCAAGTATATGAGCTTTTTCTTCAGCTTTTCTCAAATCATAACGGGTGCGTTTTATTACGATTTCTTTTCTGAATTCAACAAAGCAGGTAAGCGCCTCTTTCAGATTTAAAACCTTCGGCTCACCATTGACCATAGCAAGCAAAATGACTCCGAAGGATTGCTGAAGCTGGGTGTGCTTGTATAGATTATTCAAGATAACTTCAGGCATAGCATCTTTTTTAAGCTCAATAAAAATTCTCATACCTTCCCTATCCGATTCATCTCTCAAATCAGATATACCTTCAATCCTCTTATCTCTAACGAGTGATGCTATCGATTCAATGAGCTTCGCTTTGTTTACCTGATAGGGAAGCTCGGTAATCACAATATTCTGCCTGCCCGACTTTTGCTCTTCAATGGTTACTCTGCCTCTCAATATCAGTTTGCCCCGCCCTGTCCTGTATGCATCGCGAATCCCCTTCTTTCCACAGATATAAGCACCTGTAGGAAAATCAGGTCCCGGTACGAACTTTGCAAGCTCTTCAATCGTTGCGTTAGGATTATTCACTAAGTGGACAGTGGCATCGATTATCTCACCTAAATTGTGAGGAGGAATATTTGTTGCCATACCAACTGCAATACCAGATGAGCCATTTATCAAAAGGTTTGGAATCCTTGAAGGCAGAACCACCGGCTCAACAAGAGTTTCATCAAAATTAGGAACAAAATCCACTGTTTCCTTATCTATGTCAGTCAACATCTCATGGGCAATCTTTGCCATTCTTACTTCAGTGTATCGCATCGCTGCCGCTGAATCCCCGTCAATCGAACCAAAATTGCCTTGCCCATCTATGAGAGGATAACGAAGTGAAAAATCCTGCACCATTCTTATCATCGTATCATAAACTGCCGCATCTCCATGGGGATGATACTTTCCAAGCACTTCACCAACAACTCTTGCCGATTTTTTATAGGGTTTATTATAAGCAAGCCCAAGCTCATCCATAGCATAAAGCACACGGCGGTGGACAGGTTTCAATCCGTCGCGTACATCAGGCAGAGCGCGCCCAACGATTACGCTCATTGCGTAATCAATGTAGGAATTCTTCATTTCGTCTTCTATATTGACGGGGATAAGATTTGAAGAAATAGAAGATGTCATTATATCACCTCTTTATATATATT
>RFHX01000143.1 GCA_003695725.1 Candidatus Schekmanbacteria bacterium | reverse complement strand
ATTTAATACATATATATTTTTGTTTGCTCGTTGTGAGCAGAATCATCGATTAGTAGCCGAGATTCGTTTAAGTCTATTTTATAAAAATTATCTTTCCAAAATGAAATCATATTTTGAAGAATCGTGGACAGAATAGAAAGAAATTTGCATTTTTTTAGTATAAAGTTTATAGCTAATGCATAAAATTAATAATCAACGACAATTTTTTAGGGAGATGAATGGTGGAAAATATTGATAATCTTTTAAAGTTGGCATATGGATTTTCAATATCCAAAATCTTGTTTACAGCAGTTAGTTTCGATGTTTTTACCAAACTTTCAGGCACAGAAAAAACAGCCGCCCAGCTTTCTCAAGAGCTTTCTCTTCCTGAAAGGTCATTTTCTCGGCTCTTGAATTCCTGCACAGCCCTTGGTCTTCTAAATAAAAAAGATGGAAGATATTCCAATACCCCGCTTTCAGAGGAATATCTCGTTGAGGGTAAGCCCTTTTATTTCGGTTACCATATAAATGCTTTGAATTCCCGTCTTTATGGCCCATGGGGGACTCTTGAAGAAATTATCAAAAAGGATGAGTTTCAGCCATCTGTCGAAGGCAAATCAGATGATATCATAAAAGCAGTATCGAGCACAAAGGAGTTTGCACGCAAAGCTATGATGTCACAGCATAATTACAGCCAACTTATTGCTATCGACTTTGCTGAAACGATTGACCTGACAGGAAGGAAAAGTTTTCTTGATATTGGAGGCGGCACCGGAATCTTCACTGCTGAAACAGCCAAGAGGTTTCCGCACATAGAATATACTATTTTTGATAGAGGATTCGTTTTGGAAGTTGCCAAAGATATTTTGAAAGAGCACAAAGTTGAAGATAAGGTAAAGCTTTGCGAAGGTGATATTTTGAATGACCCATTTCCTGAAGGAAGTGATGTTGCGCTCCTTTCAGGCGTATTGGACGGATATGATGAGGCAATATGTAGAGATATGATAAAAAAAATTTACGATTATCTTCCTAAGGGTGGACTTTTTTACATTACAGAGTCAGTTATAAATGATGAAAGGTCAGGTCCTGTTTTCCCGTCGATCTTTTCATTGATACTTTTACTTCAAACTGAAAAGGGCGACGCGCGTTCAAGAGGCGAGATGGAAGAGTGGCTGAGAGATGCAGGATTTAAGGTAGTAAAATATGAAGTCATGTCAAAGAGAAGCGGGGCTTATAGAAATTCCGGGCTGATAACTGCTGTAAAGGAATAATCAATTGTTTCCTGCTCGTGAGGAATGAGTTTTCTCTCTCTTAGAATTGTTTATTATTTTTTTAAAACATTATAGAGATAAATTTTTAGGGAGGGAAAGATGAAAAAATTCTTCTTCAAAAAATCAAAAAAATTTCTATCTTTTGTCATCGTCGCCTTCTTCTTGACTTTTGCTTTATTTTCTTCAGCAGATAATGAAAGAACGCCTCATTTTAAAATCAATAGTAAATTTCTTACTACTGCCCAAGAGCTTTATGAATGGAATAAGTATAAAGATTCAAAAGGTCCTTCTCTTGCCGGCACTGAATCGTGGCAAAGTTTCGTGAAATTTCTTGAAGATGAGTTTAGAAAGACAGGATTAGTCGATATCAAGAAGGATAAGATTTCTTTCCATGGATGGTTTACTTCAAACAGAAGAGAAGATGGTGATTGGACTCTTTCAATAGAAGGAAAGAAAATCAGAGTTGCTTCTTATTGGGCTTTTTCAGGCTCAACTCCCCCTGAAGGGGTTACAGCACCTCTTGTATATTATGACGAAGAGAATCCTCCAAAATCCATCGAGAATAAGATAGTGGTTTTCGATACCCCCTCTCTCCCAAAGCCACTTCCCCCAATGTTCAAGAGCCCGGGATTTGAATTTGCATCCAATCCCGAAGACCTGCCAACAGACAATTTTACAATCGAACAATGGTATCAGGTCAACTATTATTCACGATTTGGAGGTTTTCGTGAGATTCTTACAAGCGGTAAAGCGGCTGGAGGGCTGGTAATTTCTAAAATGGGTCCTGAAATGGCATCAGGTGTCTATACTCTTCCGCCTCCTCCCTATATATTTGGAGTCCCTTCTCTTTTTCTTGATAGAAAGGCAGGAGAGGAAGTTAGAAATTTTGCTCAAAAAGGCAAGATGGCTACATTAAAATTGATTGCCAAAGAAAAACCTTCTGAAATTTATTTCCTTTCTGCATTGCTTCCGGGTAAAGATTATGGTAATGAAAATGATGAGATTGTCCTTTTACTTTCCCATACAGATGGACCTAATATTTCGCAAGAAAATGGAGCCCTTGGAATTCTTGCTGTAATGAAATATTTTTCCCATATTCCTCAAAATGAAAGAAGGAGAAGTCTTCTTGTTGTGCTCGACCCACAGCATTATATTCCTGAAAGGCATGCTGTTGACTGGTTTAAACTTCATTCAGAAATTTCTAAAAAAATAGTTGCAAGCTTTGCTATAGAGCATCTCGGCCAGATTGAGTATAGGGAAAAAGGAGACCATTTCCTGCCAACAGGAAAGCCGGAAGTGACTCAGTTATTTGTACAGAATAATGAGAAACTCATAAACTCTGCCATTGAAGCAGTAAAGATGAGTAAAATTCCAAGAACAATTGTCTATTGTCCCTTGAAAAAAGGACAGGGCAGATGGAATGGTATGGGAGATTTTGCAATAAAGAGAAATATTCCCGGTTATGGAATAAGCGCAACGATGAGCGCCTATTGGTCATTGGAGGCAGGAATAGACAAATTTGATAAGGATTTGATGTATAAGCAGACTGAATTGGCTGTCCTTCTTACAGAAGTGCTTATGGATTCTGATTTAGAAGACATAAAACCTATCGAAGTCAAAAGATATTGATGCTGAAAAGTAAGAAATAATTCAAAAAAATTATCGTATATTTAGTGTAGTTTTCAATTTTTCTAATGTAAATGGCTTTTCAATGGCAGAGGAGAAGCCATATTTTTTATAATTGGTAATTATTTCCCGGTTTGCAAAACCTGTAAGGGCTATTACCTTTGCCTTCGGATTGATTTGGCGAATCTTCTTCAATGTTTTTATACCGTCATCTCCTTCAGGTATTACGATATCCAGAATGACTATATCGAAATATTTCCCTTCCTCCGTTGCTTTTTCATATTTATTTACAGCTTCACTGCCATTTGATGCAAAATCAACTTCACAGCTGAGAGTTTTAAGCATTTCTCTTGCAACTTTTTGAGTCGTTTTATCATCATCCATAAACAATATCTTCATCCTTTCCCCT
>RFHX01000142.1 GCA_003695725.1 Candidatus Schekmanbacteria bacterium | reverse complement strand
TTTTTATACCACTTTCAGAACTAATTGTAGCTAATATTGTGGTCTGCTAATTCTTTCTTCTTTTTGAGATGTTTCAATGGAAATTTATTATCAAATGATGAATTTTCCCTATGTTGATTATAGTATCTGATTCTGTTGGTAATGATTTTCTTGGGAGATTTGAAGTTTTCTTGCTCAAAGAATAATAAAGGTTGTCCTCTTTCAGTCTTATAAAGAAAGACGCTATTTTGTAAAATGTGAAACCTGAATCTTATCCTACAAACCATAACTGCTACCTCCTCTCTTTTATGCCAACCAAAAATATTACTTAGGTCACTAAATTTTTTACCTAGCAGTTGCAGCAATTTTGGAAGGTAGTTTAATTTTTTACTTTATTTTCAATATCAATATGATAAGCAAAATGATAGTTAAATAAATTGAAATGAATTAAATGACATCGATATTGCATAATATTCGAAATTTTGCATTTTTTGAATATAAATAATTGGAGGATATTAGATGTCAAAATCAATTCGTTTATGTTGTGCCGTAGTGGTTTTATTATCTCTTTTTGTTTTTTCTGCTTGTTCGATATACAGAAGCCAACCTTTAGTTGCCAAGGATACACAGCTTGATAAGAGAGCAATAATTGCGAAGACGGCAACACTTCAGATTCCATTCATAGAGAACCGCGGGCAGTTGCCTAAAGAGGTGATGTATTATGCCAACACCTTTGCAGGAACTGTATATATCACCAATGATGGAGAAATCGGATATGGTTTGATTAAGAGAGAAGGGAAATATGAGGGGAATGTAAAGTCAGTTTATCTAAAGGAAAAACTCATTCATGCCAAATCTTCCAAGCCTGTTGGTGAGGATAAAGCGCTTACAAAGGTCAATTACTTTAGAGGGCGAGACAAGGATAAATGGCAGACAAACTTATCGACATATAATGAGATCAATCTTGGTGAAGTCTATGACGGAGTTGAGCTTAAACTTAAGGCATACGGCAACAATGTAGAAAAGTTGTTTACAGTGAAACCGTCGGGGAAGGTATCTGATATAAAGATGTCATTTGAAGGTGCAAAAGGAGTTAAGGTAATCGATACAGGAGAGCTTGAGTTATCAACTGAGTATGGGGACATAAAGTTTACGAAGCCTGTTGCCTATCAGGAGATCGGGGGGAAGAGAATTGATGTAAGATGTGAGTTTGTCATAGAAAAGGATGTCGTTGAGAGTTCCCCAATGGATCATGGCGATCCTATCATTTATGGTTTTCGTATAGCATCCTACAACAAAGACTATCCGATCATTATCGATCCTCAGCTTTCCTATTCCACATACCTTGGTGGAAGTGATGGGGATTATGGTTATGGCATTGCAGTGGACAGTGAAGGTAATGTCTATGTGACAGGTGAAACTTATTCTTTTGACTTTCCTACGGCTTCACCAATTCAGGGAAGCTTGGCAGCAGGAACTGATGATTATGATGCCTTTGTTACAAAGATAAATGCATCAGGCACTGCCCTTGTTTATTCCACATATCTCGGTGGAAATGATGAGGATCACGGTTATGGCATTGCAGTGGACAGTGAAGGTAATGCCTATGTGACAGGTTATACTTGGTCTTATGACTTTCCTACGGCTTCACCTATTCAGAAAAACTGGGGAGGACAGAGTGATGCCTTTGTTACAAAAATAAATGCATCAGGCACTGCACTCGTTTATTCTACATATCTCGGTGGTGGAAGTGAAGATAACGGTTATGGCATTGCAGTGGACAGCGAAGGTAATGCCTATGTGACAGGTTATACTTTGTCTTCTAACTTTCCCACGGCTTCACCTATTCAGAAAAACTGGGCAGGAGGAGAAGATGCCTTTGTTACAAAGATAAATGCCTCAGGCACTGACATTGTTTATTCCACATATCTCGGTGGAAATGAGGAGGATAAAGGTTATGGCATTGCAGTGGACAGCAAAGATAATGCTTATGTAACAGGTAATACTTGGTCTTCTGATTTTCCTACGGCTTCACCTATTCAGAAAAGCTTGGGAGGAGAAGGAGAAGATGCCTTTGTTACAAAGATAAATGCATCTGGTACTGCACTCGTTTATTCCACATACCTCGGTGGTGCTATTCATAGGGATTACGGTCGTGGTATTGCAGTGGACAGCGAAGGTAATGCCTATGTGACAGGTTATACTTTTTCTTCTGACTTTCCTACGGCTTCACCCATTCAGGAAGATTCGGCAGGAGGAATTGATGCCTTTGTTACAAAGATAAATGCATCAGGCACTGCACTCGTTTATTCCACATATCTCGGTGGAAATGGTTGGGATCGAGGTTATGGTATTGCAGTGGACAGCGAAGGTAATGCTTATGTGACAGGTAATACTTCTTCTTCTGACTTTCCTACGGCTTCACCCATTCAGCAAAGCTTGGCAGGAGGAACTCATTTCGAAGCTGATGCCTTTGTTACAAAGATAAATGCATCAGGCACAGCACTCGTTTATTCCACATACCTCGGTGGAAGTGATGATGAATATGGTGGTTATGGCATTGCAGTGGACGGCGAAGGTAATGCTTTTGCAACAGGTTATACTTGGTCTTCTGACTTCCCCACGACCTCATCCATTCAGGAAAGCTTCGCAGGAGGAACAGATGTCTTTGTTGCAATGATTGGAACTTGCACATACGGACTTTCAGATGACGGCGCTTCTTTTGATTCAACAGGCGGTACGGGTAATTTGACAGTCACGACTTCAGAAGGATGTGATTGGACAGCTGCGAGCAATGATTCGTGGATAACCATAACATCGGCTACGAGCGGTTCAGGGAATGGTGTCATCACATATACAGTTGCGCCCAATACGAGTGCAAATACCATCACGGGCACTATAACTATTGAAGACAAGACTTTTACTGTAACAGTATCCGCTGCTCCACTTTTAAAAAAATCACCTGACCTTATAGTTAAAAAAATTAAATGCCCAAGGAAGATTAAAAAGAAGAAAGCTACCATAAAAGCTGTGATTAAAAATATTGGTAAGAAAAAGGCATCTTCATCGACTGCCAAATTCTATCTCTCATCAAATAATGACAGCAGTATAACTGATGGAGATATAGTCGTTGGGGTCACACGGGTAAAGGGCTTAAAGAAGAAACAAAGTCGTGTTGTCAAATATAGATGGAAAGTTAATGAGGACCCCGGCAAGTATTATATAAAGGTTCAATGCGACAGTAAGAATGTTGTTGCAGAATCGAACGAGGAGAACAACATAAAGGCATCTAAGAAAGTAACAGTGAAATAGTGTTGTCTCACACTGTGGTGCGATGAGTCGATTAGATAATGTAATAAAGGAATGATTACATAAAAAGATGTGTTTGGTAGAGAAGCTTCTATTGCCCGTAAATTAAAATGGGAGGGTTTCTTTACAACTTTAAAAACAGTACTGCCCTTTACCCGAATAACAAATTACTCATAGAAGCTTCCGCTCAGGTTTGGCTTTCTTTCAACTATTTTACTCGATGAGGATTCTTTTCTAAAACCTTGTCTTGGACATATATCCAATTATGTAGTAATTAATCTTCAAACGATTAATCAACTAATTCAATCTTTATAGAAATTTTATAACTCATTCAAAGGAGACTAAAAATGGGCATAAACTCATTGCCGGAATATTGTTTCGAAGTACTTTCTAAAGAAATCGAGTTAAGAAAAGTGGAAGGGCTTGAAGATATCGAAACATTAAAGCTTCCTGATGGAAAAGATGGAGGAAGCATAAAAAAATATACGGCTGAAGGAATCAGCACTGTGGCACAAGTGCATTTTAAATTTGGAGATGGAATACCTGTTGCGCACCGCAACAATCAAATCGTTACTGATGCGGAATTGTTTATAATCCGTCCTGATTTTTCACGAAAAGTCCCATCATGGGGAATCAATACCGTTATCGCAAAAGACGGCACTTACTATTTTGATACGGATTTTTCATTCGGCTTTGATTTGGTCACCGATTATGAGTTTACAATGAAATATCTTGACCCATTCACTCCAATCCTTCAGGACTATGCAAAGAATAAGGGGTTGAATGTGATTCCCTTTTATGAATGGACTACATGGGTGCGCACACATACATCTCCGGTTTTTATGATTGCCGAAACAACTATCGATAATTCCTCAACAGTCCAAGGATTAGCTTCTGAATATATCAAACTTTGGGTAAAAATTTTCAAAGAAGCAGAAATCGGCGGAGAAGAGCTGAAAAATCAACAGGAATCAAGAATACGAGCGCAAATGGCAGGAATGAGAGATACTGACAGAATGGGAAAAGTAATTCGTAATGTCTATGGCGAAGAGAACTTTGTCAAGTTCTTCAAAGCATTGGCATAATAATCAAATACAGATTTGAAAAACTTGACAAGCTCTGTGCATCTGATAAATGAATTGCAAAAAAATAAAAATGATTGAATGTAAGACTAATAAGTAAGGAGATTATTTAAAAGATGATTTCAACAGCAGATTTTAGAAGAGGATTGAAGCTCAAACTTCCGGAAGGACTTTTTGAAATAACAGATATTCAACATACAAAGATGGCAAGAAGAGGAGCAACAATAAGGGTCAAGCTCAAAAACCTTCAAACAGGCGCCGTCATTGAAAGGGTTTACAACTCGGGTGAAACTTTTGATGAACCCGATTTTGAACAAAAAAACGCCCAATTCCTTTATGCTGATTCAGGACAATACCACTTTATGGAAAACGATACATATGAACAATTTCAGATGTCAGAAGAAGCCATCGGAGATAATCGCTGGTTTCTCAAAGAAGGAGACCAAATCAAAGTGCTTCTTTTTGAAGGCAACCCCATAAATATAGAAGTCCCACTCAAAGTTGTACTCAAAGTTACAGAAACGGAACCGGCAGTAAAGGGAGATACCGTCAGCGGTGCAACAAAAAATGCCACGCTTGAAACAGGGCTGGTTGTAAAGGTCCCCCTTTTTATTAAAGAAGGAGACCTTTTAAAGATTGATACACGGACAAAGTCTTATATAGAAAGAGCTTAAGGGATTACGCAAGAAAAGGGATTTTGTTTTTTATACCTGTCCTGTCTTTTCCTTATAATAATTTATCCACTTTGAGACGGCACTATTTTCAGGTATGCCTGTGACTTCTATCAAAGCAGTTTTCAGGGACACTCCTTCTTTAAGTTTCGCCATAATATCAATCAATCCCTTTCCTGAAGTATCGAGAAGTATGAAATCCACAAAGACATTTGATAAAATACGATAGATGGCAGATTCACCCTTTTCTGACGGAAATTCATTTGATTCAAGCACTTCTGAAAAATAACTTTCTGGAATATTATTTATGTAATCTCTATCTTCATTTGCCCAAAAAGAATACTGCGCAGTTTTCAAAGCTATGCCTTCGAAAAGAAGGTTTTGGCTATTATTCTTTACCAATGAAGAAAGCATCTTTTTTGTAAGAAAATACTTAATCTTTCTCTGAAACTCTCTATCTTCCAGCATTTCAGTTTGTAGATAGATTGTATCCATATTTGAAACATCAAATCCCAATTTTGGAGGCAGTGAATATTCATTAGAAGAAGACAACTTCAAATTGAGTTGTTTATCTGCATTTATTCCATACGCAGAGGAGAGAATAGAAGCAATTTCACCTGCCATAGAATAGAGATATTTTTCAAAAAGTTTGCTATAAGTCAAATCTGTTGATAATTGCAAAACAGTCTTCCCTCTTTCAACATTATACTCATTTATAGAATATCTATTCTCAATCCTCCGCTTTATTATTTGAGCAGAAGCGCTCAAATTCAGAAAATCGTTGTCGTTATCAAGATATTCATATGCCTCCGCAGGCTTTCCCATTTCGTCTAAAATACCGGCAAGAAGAGCCAAATAATCAGCATCATTTCCAAAACTTTTTTCATACTCTTTCAAAAAATTCAGTGCGCTGTCCAATTCTCCCATCATTGAATAAGCATTTGCTTTTTCTAAAATGAGCGCCTTCGTTGGGGAAATTTCAATGGCTTTATCATAGAAATTATGCGCTTCCTTGTATTTGCCCTCATTCAAATTCTGTAGAGCCAAAAGATTATAAATTTTCTGCAAAGATTTATTCACTTCATCAGTTTCTTTAATTTTTGCCGCTTGTTCTAAGAGCTCTACTGCGCGTTGAAGGTCTCCTTCTGAATATTTTCTCAATCCTTCTAAATAAAACAGTTCATAATCTTTATTTGAAACATCTCTATCACCATCCAATCGATTACTCTCCGAATCTTTTCCCTTATCCTGCATAAATAGTCTTTCACTTCTTTTATCTTCAATGCTTGCTGTATTAAAGGAAGGACTGTAATAAAAATATAGAGTAATAAAAATCGCAATTATACTGATAATCAGATTTCTTATAATATTTGGAATGGAAAAGATTTTTTTCCATTGAGACATTTAGTCAATCCTCACTCCAAAAAGTTTGAGGATATAGTAAACAATATATGTACCAGCCAAGAGAATTGATACTTGAAGAGGATATCCAATCAGAAAATTGTAAGTCATATTCCAATAAAAGAGAATGTACTTCCAGACTTCAAGTATTGTCTCTTCTTCTATAAGCAGAAATCCCGCCCACGAGAGAAGAAAAGCAATGAAATCCACTGCAATCAGTGCATATAGAAAACCCTTTCGGTCCTTCACTTTTGATCTCCACGATTACAAATCTATATTATAGCATTTTATTGATCTTATCAGTAAAAATTACAAATTCAGTTAGATAACAAAAGTCGCTGCATTGAAACACTACTATGGCTACTTTTTCAACTGATTAGACACCTTGAAAGAATAAGCCACAATCTTTTTCCTTATACCACCTTATTGATTCTTTTTTTCAAACCCAATATGGACCTCTTTTCTTGATCACCTGCAGCATAAGCAGATGACTATGTAAAGAAGCGATGAAAGCCAAAACTTTGTTATCGGTATCTATTTTTAAAATTGTCCGCCGTAAAAGGGCAAAAAATTGAAATTGGACCGTACCATTAGGGACACTTGCAGGATAACTTCTTGGCTTTTATTTTTTTGAAATAGCTCTATGATACACAAATAAATCAAAGCAGGTCTTTTCTTTCCTTTTTTTCAAGAAACTCGACAACTTTTCTTACCTGCTGAGAATTATTCCTTCGGCACACAAAAACCTTTTCACCTGACTTTACCACAATCAAATCTTTTACTCCTTGAAGGACAATTGACCCTTCACGGCTAAATGCAATATTATTTTGTGAATCCAAAATATAATTATCGCCTGATGAAATATTGCCATTTCTATCTTTTGGGAAAACATTCTCCAGTGCGTCCCAACTGCCAATATCTGTCCAATTCATCGATGATGGAATCATTAGAATATTTTTGGATTTCTCTAAAAGGGCATAATCTATGGAAATATTTTCAAGTTTCTTGTATTCCTTCTTCAATACACTCTGATATTTCGAAGTCCCTATTGCCTTTTCAATCCTTTGTAGTGCTTTGTAAAGATTTGGCGTATATCTTTTCATTTCATCGAGCAGGACATCCGTCGACCATCCAAAAATTCCGCTATTCCAAAAATAATTTCCCGATTCCACATATCTCTTGGCTACTTTGAGAGAGGGTTTTTCTGTAAATTTCTCAACTTCACAGACGCTCAATCCTTCTATTTTTTTCACTTTTCTTCCCATTTTGATATAACCGTATCCTGTTTCAGGATAAAGCGGCTTAAAACCGATTGTGTGAAGTGAATCGAATTCATCTAAAGACCTGAAAACAGCCTTCAATGTTTTCCTCAATTTTGCAGGAGTTTTTATAATGTGGTCTGAAGGCATTACAACAAATGCTGAATTTGATGATTTTTTTCTTATATGTACTGCCGCCAACCCTATGCAGGCAGCTGTATTTTTCCCTTCCGGTTCAAGCAGAATATTCTCTTCGGGAAGTTCTTTGAGCTGTTCTTTCACCACATCATATTGGTCTTTTGCCGTTACGATGATTACTTGTTCAATTGTGAAGAGCGGCTTTAAACGATTGACTGTGGCTTGAATGAGACTTTCTTTTCCTAAAAGACGCAAAAACTGCTTTGGCGTATTGCCTGCGCTCAATGGCCAAAAGCGCGTTCCTCTTCCACCTGCCATTATAACTGCAAATTTATCTTTCATTACTTTTCTACCAATTCTGTCAGAATACCTGATGAACTTTTTGGATGAAGAAAAGCAATCTTTTTATTATGAAGTCCCCTGCGGGGCTTTTTATCGATTAAAACAACTCCCTCGGACTCGAGCTCATCGAGTGCTTCTTCTATATTGTCTACTTCATATGCAATATGGTGAATACCGCTTCCCTTCTTCTCCACAAATTTTTTTATAGGACTGTCATCTTTTATTGCTTCAAGAAACTCGATTTTTGAATCACCAACTTTGAAGGCAAGAATTTTTACTCCCTGTGATTCAACCTCCTCAACATCAAAGGCATCGAGTTTCAAAACATTGGAATAAAAGGTTTTTACATCATCAAGACTTTTTACGGCAATTCCAATATGGTCTATTTTATTTATTTTCAATATCTTATCCTCTATCATTTAATCCATTGCATTAATGCATCATACTACAATATGACCGTTTCCTTATGCTCACCGAATACCTTTTTCAGAGTACCTGCGATTTCTCCAAGAGTATTGTAATCACGCACTGCATCTATAATTGCAGGCATCAAATTACCACTGCCCTTTGCAGTCTCCTCAACTTTAGCAAGAGATTCTGCGCACTTCTTGTTATCCCGCCTATTCCTCAATGCAGCCAATTTTTCTTTCTGCTTCTTTTCAATTGCAGGGTCAACCTTCAGAATGTCTTCAATTGGCTCTTCTTCAATCGTAAATTCATTTACACCGACAACGATTTGCTCCTTTGATTCAACCATCTTCTGATAGGCATATGCGCTGTCCTGAATCTCCTTTTGAATATAACCTGCTTCGATTGCCTTCATCATTCCACCCATTGAATCTATCTTATCTATATATTCCTGTGCTCTTCTCTCAATTTCATTAGTTAAACTCTCAATCGCATATGAACCGCCAACAGGATCAACTGTATCAGCAACTCCGGACTCGTAGGCAATAATCTGTTGAGTTCGAAGAGCAATTCTCACTGCATCTTCCGTTGGCAGAGCAAGGGCTTCGTCCATCGAATTGGTATGAAGTGACTGTGTTCCTCCAAGCACAGCGGCTAACGCCTGAATAGTTACGCGAATAATGTTCGTTTGCGGCTGTTGCGCTGTCAGAGTGCAACCTGCTGTCTGTGTGTGAAATCTTAGCATACAGGAGCGGTCCTCTTTTGCTTTGAACCTTTCTTTCATTATCTTTGCCCACAGACGGCGCGCCGCCCTGAATTTTGCTATTTCTTCAATAAAGTTGTTATGAACATTGAAAAAGAAGGAAATTCTTCTCGCAAAAGCATCGACTTCAAGCCCTGCTTTAATGGCGGCTTCAACATAGGCAATGCCGTCTGCAAGTGTGAATGCAACTTCCTGCACTGCTGATGAGCCTGCTTCTCTAATATGATATCCGCTCACACTGATTGTATTGAATTTTGGAAGATTGTCCTTACAATAGGCAAAAATATCCGTAATTATTCTCATCGATGGTTCAGGAGGATAGATAAATGTGCCCCTTGCAACATATTCTTTCAAAATATCGTTCTGAATGGTGCCTGATAGTTTTTCAGGAGCTACTCCCTGTTTTTCACCAACCACAATATACATTGCAAGCAGAAGACTCGCTGTGGCATTTATTGTCATCGATGTGCTGACTTTATCGAGAGGGATTCCCTTGAAGAGGATTTCCATATCTTCAAGTGAATCTATGGCAACCCCTACTTTGCCGACTTCACCTGCCGACATTGGGTCGTCAGAATCATATCCCATCTGCGTAGGAAGGTCAAAGGCGATACTTAATCCCGTCTGCCCATTATTCAGCAAATAATGATATCTTTTGTTTGATTCCTCGGCATCTCCAAAACCTGCATACTGCCTCATTGTCCAGAGTCTGCCGCGATACATCGTTTTTTGGACGCCCCGTGTAAAGGGATATTCTCCCGGCACTCCTATCTCTTTTTCAACATCGATATCTTTGGTGTCAAGAGGAGTGTATAAAAGTTTAACCGGTATTCCTGAAGTTGTATTGCGCGGATTCAGTGCATCTTTCTGTTTGCTCTCTTTAATACTTTCTTCCCATCTTTCAATTCGTTTTTTTATGTCTCCAATGTCGTCATTCACCTTTAAACATCTCCTTTAAATTAATTTAGTCTCATGGATTAAGATTTTACTTTTACATCATCTAAAACTATTAAGTCAAGAGGATAGCATTTTGGATAAACTCAGATGTAAATTCAACCCCATAGGTCATTGTCCAGCTTGATGGTCATTGCAAATCATAAGGTCATCCCCCCAAACTACACATAATCATCCTTCGACTTGTTCGGATGCTCAGGATATTGATTTTTTCCCTATCTTCCGTTCTCGGCCGGAATATGAAGCTATTGAATATCGGAAGACGACATATAAGGGTATCTTATGAGTATGATAAAAATTAGAATGTAATTGGCATAGAAATACTTAAAGGATCAAAAGCTCCCGCATCTTTTATTCAAGCATTAAATCAGAAAGCCACAAAAAGAAAAATTTCAGTGCTGAATGTTCAATGCCAGTCCCAAATCAAAGTATTTAAAACTATTCTCCAAATAATCACTTGGAATCTTTTATTCCTGATATTTTCTTCCAGTTGCTCTTGCTGTATTTTGTGGTAACACGGATTTTTACTTTATTCGCTGTAACAGATGTTATTTTTATTGTTACTGATTTACCATCCCATGAAGTAATGAAACCATCTGCTCCTTTTGTAATGACTCCATATTTTGCAGGGCCAACATGTCCGGCTGTAATAGTTATTTCATCACCTGTTTTTATTCGTTGAGACGATATGTCTTTAATTTTTGGTTTTTTTGTAGGTTTCTTAAATTTGAATTTCTTCCATGTTTCAGCCCATATCCCCTTTGCATCTTCTACATATACGGCTGTTTTATATCCTTTCCTACCGCTTCGGAGCCCCCACGGGACAGTAACTTTGATTTGATTATTTTTCCAGGAGATAATCACCCCTTTATAATGGTAACTACCAAAGTAGACATTGCCCGGACTCTCACCAAAGCCATCGCCTTTTATAGTAATCTTATCACCGTATCCTGCATGTTTTTTATTTATAGATGACACTACGGGAGGAACAATATCACTTGCAACAGATGAATCCTCTAATATTGTAAGACCATTTTTCCCACTTGCAAGGTAAACGAAATTATTAGAAGCAAAAATCGAAGAAGAAAATGCAGCATCTTTATCATCATATATATCAAGCAATTTAGGGTTTGAACGATTAGAAACATCAATTACTGCAATACCGGTATGAGTATCGAACCATCCAAAAACAGCCGCATAAGCTTTATTGCCCGATACATATATTATTCCAACCGTTTCCTCATCAGAACCCGGATTTGAAAGAATATTTGGAAAACGCTCTGGTGACTCAGGATTGCTTATGTCGTAAATTAAAAAGGAACCTTCTGAACCAAAATAGGCAGTCTTACCCGCAATAAATATACTGTCCAAATAATTTTCATCCCCTCCCAAATATCCCAACTTTTTTATCAAAGATGGAGATTTAGGTTTTTCGATATCTATAGTATATAAATAGCGCTGACTAACAAATAATGTTTTACCGGAGACAAAAATCTTAGAAGGCCTGCTAAATTTACGCGTCTTGCCGAGCAGTTTCGGTGATGCAGGTTTGCTCACATCTATTATTTTGATTTTTCCTCCGCTTTTACCAACATAGGCAAGATTGCCTGAAACAGTTACTCTCGTTGCCTCTTCAATTGCATAGCTTGAAAGAAGTGTTGGAGATATGGGATTGGTTACATCTATGATTACAAGCCCTTTATCGAAATCAGCGATAAATGCTGTGTTGCCTTCAATAAATACTTCCTGAGTGTCGCCACCTGTATAATATTGCCCGAGAAATGCAGGAGACGATTGGTCAGAAACATCAAATATACCCAATCCACCGTTAGCGAGATAGGCAATCGTTCCTGAAATTACGATGTCTTTAACTGTACCGATATTTTCGGATGAACCGAGCATTGTAAGATTTGATGTATCTGAAATATCTATAATTTCAAAACCGGGAGATGAAGATGAAATTACATAAAGTTTATTTGCAGAGGAATCCATTCCCCTAAAGGAACCACCATAAGTGCTGATTATTGAAGGCGAAGACAGTATGCTAACATCTATCAGTGTAAGACCGCTGGTGCCGCTAACGAAAGCTGTTGTACCAGAAATAAGAATACCAGTATAATTTCCGCTTGTTTCACCAATCACAACCGGCGATGATGGGTCAGAGACATCAAGTATTTTAAATCCTTCACTGTCGACAATGTATGCTGTTGTACTGGAAACAAATACATCTACAACTTTATCACCATAGCTACCTAAAAGACTTGGTGATGAAGGGTCTGAAATATCGATGATAACAAGTTTATTATAACCTGCAATATATGCTGTGGTTCCGCTTACAAAATAGTTACTATTGTATCCTGCTAAACTTGATTCGAATTCTCCAAGAAGCACAGGAGATGATGGGCTACTGACATCAAATATTAGCATTCCGTGTGCGTGTCTATGTATATAAACTTTGTCATCTGAAACAAAAAAACCATCAAAGTTGGAAACAGCAAAGTTCAATGAAGAATCTGTATCATATGATGAAAGAAGAGAAGGTTGTGCAGGGTCAGAAACATCTAATATCAAAAGGCCTCTATCATCAACTTGAGTATATGCAGTTCCACCGGCTACGATAATACCTATGACTGCATTAGATGTTTTATAAAAAGCCACAAGTTGCGGTGAGGAAGATATTGAAACATCAAAAATTTGAATTCCGTGTTCCATTGCCACATAGGCATAGTTCCCTTGCACTTTAATATCATTAAAGGCACCTCCGAAAGTTCCAACAAGGGATAAGTCAGAGGCATCAGCATGAAACACTGACAACACTGCAAGTATTGCAACGATAAGTACGACCCTTTTCACTCTTCTATTCATCTCATTTCCTCAACACAGCTTACTCTTTTTAGCGTTTATTTGTCAATTATATTATAAAAAAGAATAAATATTACTTATTTGTCACTATTTCAGAGCTTTTTCTGTATAAAATATTCTCAATGTTTGATATGCCATTATCACCGAGGTGGTCGGCC
>RFHX01000141.1 GCA_003695725.1 Candidatus Schekmanbacteria bacterium | reverse complement strand
TTTCAATTCATACAATCTTTATGGAAGGAGATAGACTTGGAAAGAAAAAAAAGCTTGTTTCGTAAAAAAATATTCATAATTCCATTCTCATTGCTAATTATAATTGTTGCAGCCCTTTCACTTATTTATCACTACCGAACTCCCATAATGATAAGTCTTTTAAGGGAAAAAACATTGCCTGTTGTAGTCGTATCAGGCACATGGGAAGAAATGGGCTATCAGGTTGCTTCTAATCCAAAATTTTCGAAAAATATTCACCGTCTTGCAGGAATGTTTAAAAGTTCTTTCCCTCCAGAAAAAGCATTGTCCTATTATGAAAAGATAAAAGAACTGATTCCAAAAGACATCATTGAACAAATGAGAGGGATGGCAAAAGGATTGTCTGAAGCAAACAATATCTCTTTTGAAGAAGGTTGGAACGATGTGCTTATATGGAATTTTTTTATGGTAGGCACATATATTAGAGGATGCACTGCTTTTGCAGTCAATACAGGCAAAGAGTTGTATTTAGCCCATAATACTGACCTTCCTTACCTTTACAGCTTTGGAGGAGCGATAATTATATTCAATCCCAAAGACACTGGAAAGTATTCCTTTGTTTCCTATTATCAGCCTTCCTTTGTTGGCGCTACATTAACTGAAAATGAAACAGGACTTGCCATCGTTTTCAATGCGGCATATCCAACAAATAGAGACTATGGTCTTCCTCCTGAAATGTTTATAAGAAAGGTAATTGAAGAATGTTCATCAGTTGATGAAGTCATTTCATCATTCAAATCTTTTATCGAAAATGGAGGAAAATTTGCTCACAATGGCTGCATCCTCACATTAATGGATTTCAAAACAGGTAAAATGGCTCGAATAGAAGTTGCGCCTGACAGGATAGAATATGAGTATGGATGGCAGGAAAATGATAAACAATATCTTGTCAGCACAAATCACTACCGTCTAATGCCAGAAAGAAACGGAAAAGATGACTTCAATACAAGCTCATACGCGCGCTTTGAAAGATGCAACATGCTTGTCAAGTTGCAGAAAAATTTTTCACAACAAACAATATTAAAAATTCTTTCTGACCACGACGGACAAGATCACGGTACAGCACACACGATTTGCAGGCATGAAGACATTAACAAAGGGACAATAGATTTCATCTACTTCGATTCAAATTTTACACTTTACTATATTGAAGGCCATCCCTGCGATTACTGGCATAACAAATCCCTTCTTCAAAAAGTGAAGTGGAAAGAGATTCTTCAGAAAACATTTCCTGAATAAAAAAGCACCTTTCATCTTCAATAAGAAAGGTGCTCTCGCTTTTTCTTATATCGTTCTTCTAATTATCTGGCATAATTTATGCTATATGTCTTCTGTCCATGACACTTAGGCCAACAGGTCCCACCATTTTGGCTTTCCTGATAATTGTTTAGACCCGGATTTCTTCCCGTCACGATAAGATGCGGTTTGTTTGCTGAGCCATGGCTGTCATGGCAGGCATAGCAGGGATATTGCTTTTTGCCCACATGAAATGTATGCCCCTTCGACCACTTTGGTGGATTAAATCTGCTGTATGATTTTACTGTCTGGCTTGCATTATTATTTGCATAGGTATCATATCTATGGCATTGGAAGCATATCTCGTTAGGCGACATTGTGCGCTTGCTTGAGCTTTGTTGATAACTTGCCTTCAAGATAAAATTATAGTTTGAACCATGAGGTCCTGAAACTGCACTATTATCACTTCCATGGCAGTCAGAACAATTCATCGTGTCAGTAGCAGACCATCCATTTACAAAAGCATTAGCGTTGATATTCGTATTTGTTCCCTGTGCTTCAACTGGATGATAAGAAGGATTGTCTGAGTTCAACTTTACGGCAAGGTCAACTTGACCTGCTGGCTGAGTTGTCCACGAGGAATGGCACTTAAAACAAATCTGGTATTCAGCAAATGGAGCAGAGCTATCCGATGCCGAAACATATGTATATGTTGGAATATTTCCTGCTCCATTGTTTGTAACCTTAATTCTTCCAACTCCTGCAAGAGGAGAAGAGGATTGAGCTGCATGAGGATTGTGGCAGTCAACACACTCAGCATGCCTGTTATCAATTGGAGATGCCGCATATTTTGTTGGGTCGCCTCCTTCAGTCTTGCTGTGTCTGTCTCCGTAATCAGGCGCAGGATGTCTATTTGTCTTTGAAATTTCAGCAGCAATATTTATTGACGACGGACCATCGGCATCGTGACAGTTCAAACAGAAACCTTCCTGCTCTTCAGCATAAAGTGGAGGCGTTGCCGCTGGTGTATCAGGGGCAAGAATATTTTCCTTTTCAGAACCATGTGCATTCTGATGGCAACCTGTAGTGCCATCACCAAAGCAGGTAAGAAAACCAGATGTTTGATGTGCTGAACCTGTCCAAGTTGCAGCAATATTTGGTGCTGTAATTGTATCTGAAAAAGGTGCAAGGACGCCGTTTGCACCGTCTGAATCATGACATCCCAAGCAGAATGGCTCCAAAGCTGACGGATTTGAAGGATTGAATGTTATAACTGTTCCACTGTCGGGTTCTTTCACATCAACAGCACCTGAAGCATGATAAAGTCCAACATCATCTGCCTCAGCATGACACACTCCGCATTCGCTTGCAACAATTACACCCTGCTCGTGATGTGATGTTCTCTCAAAATCACCGCCAGTTCCGGTAACCTGCCTTCTTGGTATGCTTCCTTGTTCTGAACTATGACAAGCTGTGCAGTCTCCTCCGCCCATAGGCATAAAACCACTGTCATGCGTATGACAGCTCGTACAATCTGCACCTATATTATGATTCTGCGCCGGTGCGCTTCCATCATTTCTGTGATGGTCAGTCTGCGTATGACATGCCTGACAAACGCCATTGTATGGAGCAGTGGCAAAAGCAAAATCATCAGGATCAGTCTGAAAGACTACGGGAGTTACAGCTGCTGAGATATCTTCAGTTACATCGCTTCTTATCAGTTTGAGATTATCAGCTGTCTGCCCTGTATGGGCATTTGTTGATTGCTCTGTTTCATGAGGATTATGGCAAGTTGAACATTCGACTATCGTTGTGCCGCCATTGACAACATGATTTGCGACATCAGGCATCGAGGATGCAGGGCCTGTTGGATTATGACAGGTTTTACACAAAGTTTCCTGCTCTGCACCATGAGCAACGAGATTGCCTGCGGAAGCATTATGAATTGAATGGCAGTCGAGACAAGTTACATTGTTACTCGAATCGTGCGGAGGTGTTTGCGCAAACAATATAAAAGGTGAAACAACAATCAGCGTGAATACGATAAAACATAAAGATTTTTTAACCATTTTTCCATCCTTCATTTTATAATTTCCATCATAGACAGTAACTATTTTGCCGTTGTAATAAGATTGACTGAATGTCTTTCAGCATTCGCTACAATAGTTTTATTCTTTGAATATGTTAATATATCGAGAGGAAGTGACTCTGCATTATCACTTTCCTCACTGACATTATATGATGCAATAAATTTTCCCTTTTTCTTGCTGCTTAAAATTTGTACAATTTTAGTAAAACTATCAACAGCATGTATTCTACCTTTATCATCTATATCAATTCCTTGAAGCCTCACAAATTTCCCTTTGTAATTGGAAGAATTGTTCGTAACTTTTTTGCCAATACTCTTAATAAGCTTCCCATTGAGCTTGAAAATCCTTATTTTTCCATTCCCTTGGTCAGCTGCGAATAACCTTCCCTTTTTACCAGAAGAATTATATTTAATAACTATATCAGATGGAAAATCTAATATTCCTTCACCTATTTTCTTGATGAGATTACCTGCTGAATCAAAAACCTTGATGTTGTCATCCAAACTATCTGCCACATAGATATTGCCTGACTTGTCCAAAGCAATTGAATTTGGCATCAATATTTCGCCGTCACCTATAGAAGAAATCTTTTTGCCTACACGATTATAAATCTCAATATTATCCTTTCCATCATTTCCCACATATACATTGCCCTGTTTATCGACAGCTATACCAAGGGGAGTTGACATTCCGCCGAATCGGTCAACTAAATCAAGTTTGTAATTATATACAAAAACTGAATTTGCTTTAGAATCAGTAACGTAAAAGTTCCCATCTGCACCTTGGCAAAGATGTGTTGGATAATGTGTCGATGGGACATTCAGCATATTTTCAGAAACATTTGCATCTTTTATTATTGTAAAAAAGCATTTACCCTTCTTTTTTCCCGACAATGTAATTTCTTTTGATGAGGGCTTGAATGAAAAGCCATCCTTCTTGGGCGTTATTATATATGTCCCATCGGACAGTGAAGAAAACTTTGCTTTTCCTGCCCGATTTGTAACACCTTGAATTGTTTCGCTTTCAATATTATTGGAGAGATATACAGGAATCTTTTCCACTGCTATTGCATAGTCTGTTTTAATCTTGACTACTATTTTAAACTTTCCGCTCTTACCCCCTGCATATGAATTCAAGGCAAAGGCAAGAAACATAAAGATTGAAAGAAAAATGACACTTAAATTTACTAACCTTCTGTTTTTTAATCTGTTTTTCATAAATCTAACCTTTCATTAAAATTTCCCAAATTTGACAGAATAGAGAAAAAACTAAGAATCGATTTGTAAATATTTGCAATATTTATGCCAATAATGAGAAAAGTTCATAAATAT
>RFHX01000140.1 GCA_003695725.1 Candidatus Schekmanbacteria bacterium | reverse complement strand
TTTTTTAACAACATCGTTGATATATGACTACTATGTTGCCTTTGCATCTCTTTTTATTTTTACATTTTCTCCGCTATCAATCTACTACTACAGGGCTTTTATGCCGGAATCACTTCTTCTTTTCTTTATTATTCTTTCTCTCTTTCTCATTATAAAATGGCAAAAAGAAAGAAAGACTATTTTTTTCAATCTTTCCATATTTTCTTTTTCCATTGCACTTTTAGTAAAAATATTAGTGCTTTTCCTTCTTCCTGTATTCCTCCTGATTATCTATACAAGTAACAATGATAAGCAAAAATCCTTTAAAAATATCTTGCTATTTACACTCCTTTCCTTGATATTGCCTGTCTGCTGGCATCTTCATGCATACTTAATTTATAAAGAAACAGGTTTGACCTTTGGAATTTTTTCTGGAGGATTCCTTAAATTCGGCACTATGTATGATTGGTCAAATTGGGGATTCTATGAAAAAATCTTCAAGCGTATCTTCATCCTTTTGTTGACACCTTTCGGTTTCATACTTTTTCTTTTTGGTATCTTCATAAAAGAGGAAAAAAAAGAAAACCTTTTCTTGTATCTTTGGTTAATCCTTCTGCCAATTGTTGTTATCGCAACATCAAAGGGCTTTTATGCTCACGACTACTATCTCATTTCATTTCTTCCGATGTTTTCTATGATTGCAGGAAAATCTATCCGGCCATTAATCCCCATGATAAAGAAGATTAATTCAAAAGTGCTCATCACACTGTTTCTCTTTGTCATTCTTTTGCCTCTTTCTTCTTATTATGCTCTTGTCGGCGATATGTATATTAAAGGAGGGCTCTATAAAATTAAATGGAATCTCATCGAGATGGGAAAATTCATAAAAGAAAATTCAGACAGGAACAGTTTGATAGCAATTGCAGGGACTCCTGACATTACACCCCTTCCCTGCCTATTTTATTTTTCTGAAAGAAAAGGTTGGTATCTTAAAAAAGATGACTTAAAGACAGAGGACGATTTAAAGAAAATAAAAGCAGACGGGGCTTCAATAGTAGCAACTATGGAGGTAAATGAATTTCCCATCTTAAAGAATTATGCCCAAAAAAAACCAAACAAAGTTATAAGAAAAAATGATTTCTTGATAATTATAATCAATGAACAAGAATAAATTTCAGCAGAATAGATATCGAATATTCATAGCACTATTCATTTTTGCAATTACCTTCTCCATTGTATTCATAACTGAAAAAGACATTGGAATCACTTGGGATGAAATCTACTTAAATGATGACGCCGCACGGATCTATGTTGAATGGATAAAGGAAGCATATAAAGGTATTCTATCTGGAAATTTTGATTTCCTCTCCAAAACCGTAATAGACAAATATTTTGGCGCAATTTCTGATGGAGGCAGAATCAACTGGCATCCGCCTTTTGCAAGAATAATCGGGGGCATTTCATGGAAATTCTTCACTCCCTATTTAGGAGAAATGAAAGCTTACCGACTTCCGTCTGCCCTTTTCTTCTCATTGGAAGCAATGCTGATTTTTCTGATTCTATCTCGCTTTTTCTCAATATCAGCAGGATTATTGAGTGTTTTCTCATTTATTCTGATGCCAAGGGTTTTTGCCCATTCTCACATCTTTGCTCTCGATACTCCTGTGTCAGCAATGTGGCTTCTAACAATTTACGCTTTCATTAAAGGGCTTGACGATGAAAAGTGGGCTATTTTCACAGGATTTATCTTTGGATTGGCGCTTTCGACCAAAATACATTCCGCTCTCATCCCCCTTTCAATTGCCATATGGTTTTTAATGACACGCAATAAAAGGATATGGAAAAATATTCTTTCAATAACACTATTCTCCCTTCCTACTTTTATCCTCTCATGGCCATGGCTTTGGTATGACACTTTTGCAAGAATCTTCAGCTTTGAAGATGACCAGATAGGAGACCTTACCTCGAATTTCAAAGTAACATATTATTTAGGCAAATCCCTTGCCTCTTCAATGCCATGGCATTATGTAAGTGTAATGTTTTTATCTACTATTCCACCTTTGATACTATTAGCATTCTTTTACGGAATTTACATAACGGTTAAAAAAAATTTGAACTTCATCAATGGAGAAAACAAAGAAAGGAAAGAGAAATGGGATATTGCGCTCCTTCTTCTTTCAAATGCAGTAATTATGCTTGCAGTTGCATCGGCGCCCGGCATACCTAAATACGACGGCGTCCGCTTATTCCTGCCTGCCTTCCCTTTTACAGCATCAATTGCAGGAATAGGTTTTCATTATATAATAAAAAACTTTTTTAAAAAAGAATGGTTGAAATATCTTGCAGGTTTGCTGTATATCGTTTTCCCTTTGATATCATTGATTAGAGTACATCCTTATGAGCTTTCCTATTACAATATCCTTGTTGGTGGAATTGAAGGCGCGAAGAAGATAGGTTTGGAAACAACATATTGGGGAGATGCATTTAACAGAGATTTTTTAAAGGTCATAGAAAAGAAATACTCGACGAAAAAGATTCTATATTGTGGCCTTCCTCAAAAAAAGAGACAGTTGAAATTCTATTACCGGAATGGATTAGTAGCTAAATCGATTCTCGACAACGCCACTTGCTCATCTGACGCATTCAAAAATGAAGGATATTATGATTATCTCGTCCTAAACTGCAGACAGGGAGTATTCAAAAAGCTTGAATGGTTTTATTACAACTTTCTAAAACCTGAATACAACACAATATTGGACGGCGTACCTCTCATCTCAATATATAAATCACCTTTC
>RFHX01000139.1 GCA_003695725.1 Candidatus Schekmanbacteria bacterium | reverse complement strand
GTTCTATGCTCTCTCAAATTGGAATTTTACTTACATTATTCGCCTCTTTAACAATAGCAATATCCATTATACAAAAAAGAAATGAGGATAGAGCTCTTTTATCCCTTTCTCTTCTATCTGTCTCAATTATCCTTTTAGATAAAACTATTCCAAATCTCATCGACAATATGATAGTCAAAAATTCCTTTGTTCAATTTTTTTTCATACCTCTTTTGTCCATTCTTTGTGGAAGATTTTTCAACAAAGAAAAAAAATTTACCATTCCTATGATTCTTGCTACAATTCTGGCTATTACAACAGCAAGTATGCATATTATCAACACTCCCTCAAAGATAGAACAAAGTAAAATCGATGATTCCAATGCTATTTTTTATTCTCTTTGGCAGGAGTATATGCCTGTCTATGTAAAGATAATACCAAAAGAAAAATATGATAGACCCTTTGGTTCACTTTCTGGAAATATCAAACTTCTAAGAGAAGAATTTTCACCTGAAAGAAGAGGAATCCGAGTAAGAGCAAAAAAAGGCGGTGAAACTATCAGACTCAATATTTTCTATTTCCCCGGCTGGACTGTAAATATAAAAGAGAGCAAAATTCCAATAAGAATTGATGATTCAGGGAGGATGATAGCTGTAATTCCTGAAGGAGTACATTTCATAAAGGTTTTTCTTTCCGATACAAAGATTGAAAAAGCGGCTCACATAATTTCTTACATAGCTTTAATATTTCTTTTCTTCATCTATATATTTAAAGAACGATTTTTCCTGATATAAGCTGATAAGAAATCAAGTTAATTGTTCAGAAGCTTTCCATCTCTAATCATAATACTTCTGTGGGAAAAACGGGTATTCTCCGAATTATGAGTTGCCATAATAATCGTATGTCCCTGACGATTCAATTTTCTAAATAGCTCCATTATTTCAGCGCTTGTCGTTGAATCAAGATTTTCTGAAAAAAAATCATAAAATTATTTACTATGTTCTTGCCCTTTATTCTTCTCTTTTTCTTGAGACGATGAAAAGGTCCTAATAAAGTTGATAATATCCCACCTTTCATTTTCTTTCAAAGTGTCCTTCCACGAAGGCATTGGTCCTTTGCCATTTGTAATTTTCCAAAACAGTTCGCCATCAGTCATTGAATCCATCATCTTTTTATCAGTAAAGTTCGCAGGTTTTACAGGAAGACTTGCGGCAAGGACTCCTTTCCCATCGCCTTTTTCACCATGACATACCTGACATCTTGCAATATAATTTTTTCGTCCTCTTTCGAGAGATTCAGCTACTGCAGGCACAGGATTTTTGACTTTTTTTGCCTCTTCAGGCGCCTGCCATCCTGTTGGTGAATGTGAATAGGCAAAAATAAATGGAATAAAAAATAATAGAAGGAAAACAACTGCTATTTTAATGATATTTTTCATAAGCACTTCCTCTTAAAGGTTTCTATTCTGAAAAAAGGCGACTAAATCTATTTTTGGCAAAAAATCCTTTTATATCAGTCTGCAATGGACAATTCGCTATTCCAAGCTGGGGGTCAAGATGAATGAATCTTTTTCCTCCCTGACAGCCGCCCAATTCTCTTTCAATTGAATCTATATATAAAAACCAGATATCTTTTTCAAAATTTTTAGCTAAAATATTTTTTTCAAATTCTGTTTTTTCTTCAAGCAAACATTCTCTTATTCCTTCCTTTCCTTCGAAATAATCTTTGTAGTCGATATAAATACCGCCTTTACAACCATTATCAATCATCTCATCGATAAAGTCGTCTTTATCAATAGACCTGACATTGTAATCTGCAACTGTGCAGGAAAAACCAAATGGAATCTCCAATGAGCGTGCCCTTTCCATTGATTTCAGAATTTTTTCATAAACCCCTTTCCCTCGTCTAAAATCTGTTTCACTTTCACTACCTTCTAAACTAAAGAAAAAGAAGACATTTTTGAGATTTTGGATTTTTAAACCAAAAATGTTTCCAAAGAGTGTACCATTTGTAAAAATCCAAAAAAATGAATCTTGATGTTTTCTCAGGACATTGTCCAATCCATCAACTAAAAGCGGCTCACCTCCGCTTATTACAAAAAATCGGATTCCTTTTTTTCACTCTCTGTAATAATTCGATGCAATTCATTCTCATCAAGAATATGTCCCTTATCTCTTCCCTTTGCATAACATCCCTTACAGGATAAATTGCACCTATAAGTAGGGCTTATTATTAAAAAATTTTCAAGCAAACTCTTATCATTGAAGAATGAATTTCCCTCACAATTCATATCTTTTTCCTCAATATTGTTCTTTCACATCACAGTAAGCAAGAAATATGCCATTTTTTCACAAAAAGACAAAGCCGAATGCAACATATTGATTTTTAATCAATAATTACGAGAAAGAGAAAAAACTTGATTATGGTTTTCTGAGCTTGTGCTGAATCCTTTGCTGTAGGATATGAAGGATATGATGCACTATTCTCTTTTATCAATTCCTCTGAAGAGGGGAACCAATATAGATTTCAATTTCCTTTTGCTGAAACATCGACAAATACGAAACCATCACGACGAACAATCTTTCCTACGGATATTTTCATATCCTTTTCAAACATAGGTCCGCCGTAAGCAAAACTATGAAATTCTCCATTTTCACCGCAGGGGTCAATATCTTTCGGGATATTATTCAGAAATGATTTATCATAACTTCTGCCAATGAAAGTCTCTGAAATTTGTTTAGGATCGACACAAGTAATTACTGCTTTTAAACCTTTGTTGATCATTTCTTCTGACAATTTATCAGTCGGTATTCCCCATATTGGGAAAATAGGTGCAATGCCTGTTCCTTTTAGTTTTTCTTCCCTGTATTTCCGTATATCTTCAAGAAACAAATCTCCAAATGCAAAGCAGTCAATTTTATTTTGTTTTGATTTTTCAACAAATCGAGCCATTTTTTCTTCATATTCCTCATTGCTGCACGGATAGGGTATTTCAATTAATTGTAAAGGAAGACCAATGCATTCTGCCTGTAAATATAAAAGTTCAACTTTTACACCATGCATCGCTATACGATTGAATTTTTTATTAACAGTGGAAAATATTCCGACTAAATCAATTTCGGGGTCCTGTTGTAATTTGTATAATGCCCAAGCGCTGTCTTTACCACTGCTCCAAGACAAAAGAGTTCTTCTTTTCATATTTTTTCGAAGTTAAGATTTTTTTTGATATTTTTTAACCGATTTCTGGTTTTTCTGAAAGTTGATATTTAAACAGACTGAAGGCGTAGTTTCAAGAATCGGAGAATCAAAATAGTCTTAAGCTTAATATGAAAAAATAATAGCAGGCATAAAAATGCCTGCTATTGATCAAATTTTTTTAAAATTATTTGCCATGTATAGAAGGATTTTGAGGTTCCTTTTGCCAGAATGGTCCCGGACAATTCCATCTGCTCCATTTTCCGCGCCATCCGTTGAACATTCCTTTTCCACCCCCTCTGAATCCATAATTTCCACAAGGTCCGCCGCAACCGTAATAGTTGGCATCCGACGGTGCGTTGTCAATAACAGCGGAACCGGAATTAGCAGAGTTATTGTCTCCTGCCATAGAAATCATAGCAGCGGCTATAAAAAATATTGCAACAATGCAAATCAGAATCATTATGTTTCTCTTCATTTTTCCATCACCTCCTTAAAATTTTATCAGAAATTGTTGTTTACATTTTCTTAAGACAGGTAAACTTTTGAAAGGTTCCATTCCTATGCGGAATAAATACGATTATTTTCTCAGAAGCTCATTTTTAATAAGCTCCATTTCATCATCTGATATATCTGCAATAACGATAAACCTTCTTGTGTCATCTAAAAAGGTCCGTATGTTCTCCCATTTTTGTCCAGTCAGCTCACATTCTTCTTTGGTGCAGGTATCATTATTCCTCATTCCTATTCTCCGCCTCCATGAAAAGCCTTCTCCACACTTTGGACAATCTCTTGGTCCTTCAAATATCGATATTCCGGCAAGACCGTCGAAATAGCGGATATGCGCCATATTGACGCCACAATTACAGCGGTAAAGAAAAAATCCGTCAAAAACAAAACCTTCAGGAAGTTTTTCAGGCAATTTCACATCAAACTCTACTTTTTTTGACAGTTCATCAACTGAATCGATTTTCCTATCCCTTTGCTCAACAGTTACAACCTTGAATCCCTCAGGCAAAAGAAATTTTTTTTCTGGTGGTTCATTATGAAAATCAACTTCACTGAATACAACGGAAGTTTTTAGTTTTCCCCCGCAGCTAAATGTCTTTGATGATAGAATTGCAAAATTTTCCTTGTCAATCCACAATAGCTTACTGGGTCGTCCCTTCAGACGAGATTTGACCTCGATAACATAAGCCTTTCTACCAGCAATTTTCTCCTCTCCTTTCAAAAATGGGCTGTAATTTTTCAACAGAAGTTTCTCCTTTGACTCATTGTCATTAGCTGATGAAGTGATTTTTGTCTTGTAAACCTTCCTCTGGCGGTAATCGATTGACAATATCTCGTTATTTTTTGTTATTAAAACCTTATCCGGAGGTATTCCTCTCATATGCTCCATTCTGCACATTCCGGGACGCCTGAAATAAACTCTCGCTTCTGCCATACATTCCTTTGACTTTATGAAGGAAACAGTTCTTGAAATACCAGAAAAATTCTGCATCCCTTTTTTTCTGATAGCATTTCTTAGAATTTCTTCAGGTGTCAATGCATGGGCTGAAATATTAAAAAGAAGGATTATAAATACATAAAATAGCGTCAGAGTGAATCTGTTAACAGTTTCCATTCTTTTCATTTTGAATCGTTTTCACTGGCAATAATAAGGTTTAATGCTAATCTGTCAGACAATGGGTCATTATAAGAAGCAATAATATGCTCTGCCACATAGTCTGAGGGATAAAGGGTTTCCTCTTTGCCAAATTCGTCCTGCATTATGAAAATCCCCACAGAAAACAAAATTAAAACAATTCCAAAAACAAAGGCGATTCTTTTCCAAAGAATAGATGGGAAAAATGTAATGCTTTCATACCACTCTTTAAAAAAAGCTTTTTCTTCATTTTCAATCTTCTCTCTTATCTTTATCCAAAGGTCAGAAGGCGGTTCAACATAACCAATGGCTTTAATATTCGATTCAATTCTCTTCAACAATGAAAGTTCATTAGAACAATCAGGACAATCTGCAAGATGTTTTTCAATAAGTCTCTTTGTCTCAAAATCTAAAATTCCGGTAATATAGTCATTCAATTTTCCTTTAATCTTTCTACATTTCATAAAGAATCCTGCCTATATTAAAATCCTAATCTTCTTAACTCTTTTGAAATTTCCTCTCTTGCCCGTGAGAGGCGGGATTTTACAGTGCCTTCCGAGACTGAGATTATCGATGCTATTTCCTTTATGCTAAATCCTTCAATGTAATAGAGAACAATAATCTCCCTATGAAAGGGTTTTAGCATAGAAAGCGATTTAATTACTGCATCCTTCATTTCATTTTCTAAAAATAAACTTTCCGGACTTTCATTACTTTCAAAATTGTCAATCTGTTGTAGCCTCTTGTTGTCATCAAAAATTTCCCCTTTTCGCCTCTTATATTTCAAAAAATCTTTTGTAAAATTAACTGCTATCGCCATAAGCCAAGACTTGAAGCTGTCCTTTTTTCTGAGCCGCTTCAGATGTCTGTATGCTTTTACGAAGATTTCCTGTGTAATCTCATTTGCCGCATCTCTATCATTCGTCATTCTCAGGGCATAGTTATAAATTCTGCCCTTGTTTGATTCATAAAGCTTTTTAAAAGCAAGCACATCGCCCTTAGATGCTTTTTCAACAACCTCAACATCCTCGTCAAACCCATTTCTCTTCATCTGCATATTCCATTGCTATAATATTAAGACATCTTTGAACGAAAAAAGTTCCATAATTTTTTAACTTACTCAAAGATTTGACTATTTCTAATTTATATGTTAACAAATACGCTCTATACAAGGGAAGGAAGATAGAAACTGAATTAACATTTTGCTTTTATTGTCATATTTAAAGAAGGAGGTATAAATGGCAGTAAAAAAAGAAGAACTCATTGAAAACAATACGATTATAATCGAATGCAAGAGATGTAATGGTAAGTCGCCCCATAAAATCCGCGCTGTCACAGAGGAGAAAGTAAAACTTCATTGTGAAGGTTGCGGAAAGAATTGTACGCGGCTTATTAGAAGACTTCTCAATGAAAAAGAGCCGAGTAGAAGAAGAAATCGCAGGAAGATAAGCGCTGAAAGACTTTCAGGGATTCATCTTGAAGAATCTTATCTCGCTCAACTTCAAAATGGCAATCCAAAACCCTATGCTTATGAGCAAACATACTTTGTTGACGACATTATCGAACATCACACCTTTGGCTTAGGAAAAGTAGTTGAGCAAAAAGGTGACAATAAAATAATAGTACTTTTTTACAAGCACGGTGAAAAACTGCTTGCATGCAGCAGGACCGAAAAATTTTAGTTATTAGAAATAATAGGGCAGTCAAATTACAAAATTTTATCTGTAAACTGTACCATCTGTTAAAGCATTTGTGTAAAATCCTTTATTCAAAGGAGTATTTTCAATGCAGATTCTTGCATTTGTAGCAAGTCCCCGCAAGAAAGCAAATACTGATATTTTCACAGAAAAATTCATCGAAGGCGCAAAATCAAAGGGTGCAGTAGTTGAAAAGATTTATCTCAACGACCTTAACATAAATCCATGTCAGGCATGTCAGGGATGTAGAGAAACACATAGCTGTCAAAAAAAGGACGATATGACCCCCCTTTACGATAAAATCCAAGAAGCAGACGGATTTTTGTTTGCCAGTCCTATTTTTTGGGGAGAAGCAACAGGGCAGATGAAGGTTTTTTGGGACCGTTGGTATCCCTATCTTGCATCAGATTTTACCATACATCTAAAAGAGGGAAAGAAAGCAGTTATCGCTTTTCTATGTGGTGCACCAGTGCCTGAAATGTATAAGCCAATACTCGACAGATGGGAACAGACTATGTCCTTTTTGGGAATCAGTGTCGTGGACAAGATAGAAGTCTGTGGAAACATCGAACCCGATTCAATAAAAAAGAATGAAGAAGCCCTAAACCGAGCTTACGAGGCAGGTGTAAAAATAGCTGAATCAAGCTAATATGCAAATATAAAATTTTTAGACTTGACAACTTGAAAGACTGTCGTTAATTATTTCTATAAAGAAAACCTATATGGAGGAGATATCAATGGCAGAATATTTTGTTTATTGCAATTACCCAAAAAAGAAAGCTGTAATTCATCAAGCAACATGCCCTGAATGTCAGCCGCGCACCGGTACTATGACAGATTATTGGTCAGGTCCTTATGATACTGCTGAAAAAGCCATTAGCTATTGTTTTGGTGCATTGAAGCAGGATATCTCAGGTTGTCCAAAATGCACATCGATTGGGAAAGTTAAAAATCCTCTGCCAATGGATTCATTCGATTGATTTTAACTGATTAAAAAAAAGACAATATTAAATGCGCCTTCTTGCAAACTCGGGGAAGGCGCTTTTTTTTTATTTCCAATTATAACCAAAATTATTATGGATTTTCTTTGATTCACATACTCTTTTCGAATAGTTTTCATAGATGACCAAAGAGAAACTTTTTTGTAAAATCAAAAAGCCAGAAACATTGAAAGGCATAAAAAATAGGACAATGAGAACTCTTTAAAATTTATCAAAACAATGCATAAACGACAGGATAGGAAATTATCAGAGCAGAAACAATTAAGATTATAGCAATCAATCTGCGTATCAGGGTTTCATCAATCTTAAAGTGGAAAAAATTCCCTACTAGCACTGCAGCAGCTATGGCAGGAATAAAATAAAGGCTTTGGAAAAAAATTTCCTTATTCATTATGCCCTCTGAAATATAGAGGAATAGTCTAAAAAGGTCATTGATAAAAAAGACTGCTATCAAGGTTGAGCGAAGCTTCGTTTTATCTGATATCTGATTTTCAAGATACAGAGCAATTGGCGGACCTTGTTGTCCTGTTATCCCTCCGATGCTGCCTCCTGCAAAGCCGCAAATAGCACCCAAAAGATACGATGTTTTTCTATCTGTCCCAATTCTTTCTTTATTCGAAGTTATAAAAATCCTTAAAGAAAAAATAAAAACGACAATAGATAAAATAATCCTTAACAAGGATTCACTGGCAATAAGGAGAATTTCAGTGCCAACCGAAATACCGAGAAGAGCGCTCAAAACGACAAGAATCAAAAGCGACACCTGAATTTCACGATAAATACGAAAAAAAAGAATCGCCCCAAAAATCAATTCAAATATCAGTTCAATGGGCACGGCTTGTCTTATATCTATTATTAGGGCTAACAAAGGCACACATAAAAGCGCCGCCCCCATTCCTGTGATTGCTTTCAAGCCAAAAGATGTAAAAACAATAAGAGAGCCAATAAGTATAAAATTAACATTCATTGATAAATAGATGTTAAAAAAGATATTTTTTCTATAAGAGCTAACTAATATAAATTTATTTATCTATTATTTTTTTCTTATTTGTTGAC
>RFHX01000138.1 GCA_003695725.1 Candidatus Schekmanbacteria bacterium | reverse complement strand
ATATTAATGAAAATGATAATAAATCAAGAAAAAATTTTTTACTTTAAAATGAGTTGTGAGAAAGTTAAAAATTGGATTGATAAATAAAAATTCAAGATTGTTGATAGATGAATTTCTTTTTTTATAAAGAAAAAGATTGCAGTTTAAAAAAAAGATTCAAAGCGTCGCTATATAAATTCATATCTATTCTCCTTTTACCTTCCTCTTTATTTTTTTCCTGTTCAAGGAGTGAGGACTTCACTCAAAAAAGGATACTTAAAGTTTCTGTTTCGTCAGAGCCGCCAACGCTTGATTGGAATCTTGCGACAGACAATGTTTCATTCACAATAATCAATAACTTGATGGAAGGATTGACAAAATTTGATGAGAGGATGAATCTTATACCGGCTTTGGCTTGGAAGTGGGAATCAAATGATACATTTACAAAATTTAGGTTTTATATAAAAGATGATGCCTGTTGGAGTGATGGGAAAGCAGTGCGAGCACAGGATTTTGTCTATTCTTGGAGAAGACTCTTGTCTCCTCAGACAGCGGCAGAATATGCTTATTTCCTCTATGATATAAAAAACGCTGCTGACTACAATTCTGGAAAGATTTCCAATCCAAATCTTCTTGGAGTAAGAGCAATATCTGATAAAGTCTTAGAGGTTGAGCTTGAGAGCCCTTTGTCCTTTTTTCCCTATCTAACTGCTTTTATGGTCACATTCCCAATGAGAGAGGATTTGGTAAAAAAATATGGAGATAAGTGGGCTGAGGCTGGAAAGATGGAAGTAACAGGACCATATTTGCTGTCAAAATGGGAGCATGATTATAAGATTATTCTAAAAAAAAATCCTCAATATAAATCAGAAGAGATGGGATTTGATGAGGTAGTATTGTTTATCGTCAATCAGCCAAACACTGCTCTTCTCCTTTATGAAACAGGGATTTTGGATGTTGCGAATGTGCCTTCAATTGCAGTTTCTAAAATGAAGAAAAGAAAAGATTTTATATCCTTTCCTATATATCGAGGATACTATTATGGTTTCAATACTCGCAAATTCCCTTTTGATAATACTCTTGTGAGAAAAGCTATTGCTTATGCAATCGATAAGAGAGAAATAGTAAATGCTTTGAGGGGCAATGAAATTCCTACAAACTCATGGATACCACCCGGAATGTTAGGTTATAACAAGAATATAGGAATATCCTTTGATCCGGAAAAGGCACGAAAATTGCTTGCTGAAGCAGGATTCCCAAAGGGGAAAGGATTTCCGCAGGTTGCAATTTCATTCAATTCATCTCCTGAAAATTTGATAGTAGCTGAAAATATTCAGGCTCAGCTTTCGAAAAATTTAAATATCAGAGTAACATTGGACAACCTCGAATGGAAAGTTTATCTTGGGAGACTGAAAAAAGGCGCTCCTCCAATTTTCAGACTTGGATGGGGAGCTGACTTTCCTGATCCTGACAATTTTATGCGCCTCTTTACATCGTCAAGCGGCAATAATAATACAGGATGGGAAAACAAGAGATATGATGAGCTTGTCGAGATGGCTGTTTTGACTGATGATATAAGTGTCAGGAAAAAAATTTATGATGAAGCACAAAAGATTCTTTGTGAAGAAGATGTGCCTATTATTCCTCTTTTTACAGGAACGAAAAACCTTCTTGTAAGACCTACTCTTTCAACAAAGGGATTCAATCCTCTCGACATTTTTTATTTTAATAGACTGAAGAAGAGATAAGGAGAATGTATAAATTCGTAATGAAAAGATTTTTTACAAGCGCATTGATAGTGATCGCTGTAATTGTCATTTCTTTTGCCATAATGCATTCAGTCCCCGGTGGACCTTTCGATAAGGAAAAAACCCTTCCCGACAAGATTAAGGCAAATATAGAAAAAAAATTCAAACTTGATTTGCCTGTGCATAAGCAGCTTCTTGATTATCTTTTGTCTGTTTCTACCGGCGATTTTGGACCCTCTTATAAATACTTGGGTCGCTCGGTAAATGAAATAATAAAAGATGCTCTGCCTGTTTCAGCTTCTCTTGGGCTATTAGCATTTGTGCTTGCACTCCTATTAGGTTTTTTGGGAAGCATACTTTCGGTATGGAAGGTTAGAAAATTTCTTGATTATGCTGTTCAATTTTTTTCATCACTTTCAGTATCTTTCCCAAGCTTTGTTGTCGCATCTTTTTTTATTCTTATTTTTTCTGAAAAATTAAAAATTTTTCCTCCTGCACTATGGGAAGGTGCACAATATGTCATAATGCCTGCTTTAACACTTGCCCTTGCACCTGCGGCATATATTGCACGACTTTTGAGAGGAAGCATACTTCAAATTTACAATAGCAATTATGTTCTTTCGGCAAGGGCTAAGGGAGTAGATGAATTCAAGCTTTTTTTAAAACATATTCTTCCAAATTCTATAATGCCTGTAATAACCATAACTGGGCCTCTTTTGGCAGGATTGGTTACAGGTTCATTCATTGTTGAGGAGATTTTTTCGATTCCCGGAATGGGGAAATTCTTTGTTCTTGCCGTAACGAATAGAGATTATCCTCTAATTATGGGTATAACGATTGTCTATTCTGTAATCTTGGTATTTGCGAATTTTGCTGTTGATATTTGTTATCTTTTATTAGAACCAAAACTTAGAAGAGAGATGCAATCTTTATGATTAAAAAAATTTTATCAAAAAAGATCTTCTTGGCATCTTTGATATTCGTAGTTTTAATATCTCTTACAGCACTATTTGCAGATTGGATTGCGCCCTATTCATACGATTTTCAGGATACAAAAGCGCTTCTTCAAGGGCCTTCTGCCAAGCATTGGTTTGGCACAGACAGATTGGGCAGAGATTTATTTAGCAGAATTCTCTATGGAGCACAGGTATCTCTTTCAGTTGCATTGATATCATCTTTGATTGCCGTTTTATTTGGTTCTCTATATGGTGCTGTGGCAGGGTTTAGCGGCGGGAGAGTGGATTCTGTTTTAATGAGAATTGTTGATGTAATCTACTGTATTCCTGACCTTCTCGTAATAATTTTGATTTCAATAATGATTGGAAGAGGCATTGGGGGGATTGTAATCAGCTTATCACTTGTAAGCTGGGTAAATGTGGCAAGAATTATGAGAGGGGAGTTTTTGAGGGTAAAACATCAGGAATTTGTAGAAGCCGCAGAGATGGTTGGGGCAGGACGGATGAGAAAGATTTTTATTCACATTCTACCACAAACGCTCAATGCCCTTCTTGTAACAGCAACCTTCAGAATCCCGCAGGTTATATTGGCTGAATCTTCCTTGAGTTTTCTTGGCTTGGGAATTGCTCCCCCTTTTTCAAGTTGGGGGACTCTTGCCAATGAAGGTTGGTCATCGCTCAGTTTTTATCCTTATTTGATACTCTTTCCTTCAGCTGCAATTTTTTTGACAATTCTTGCCTTCAATATATTGGGTGAGAATCTCAGAGACATTCTTGACCCTTATTTTTCTGAATAGTAAGGAGAAAAATGGGGGAAGATTTAATTCAAAAAATTATTTCTTTTTTTTAATGAGAAGATCTTTTTTCCTAACTTCTTCTTTCATATCAGAGATATATTTAACAAGCTTCTTTTTTACAGTTCTGTTTTGTAGCGCTATAATTCTTGCGGCATAAAAAGCGGCGTTTTTAGCTCCTGCCTTTCCTATTGCCATTGTGGCAACAGGTACACCCCCGGGCATCTGCACAGTTGAAAGAAGGGAATCAAGACCATTTAGAGATGAGCCCTCTAAAGGGACTCCGATTACAGGAAGTTTTGTATATGATGCTATTACACCTGCTAAGTGAGCGGCATAACCAGCACCGGCGATTATAACCTTTACACCTCTACTTTCAGCTTTTTTGCTAAAAACTGCGCATTCTTCTGGAGTACGATGTGCAGATATGACATTAAACCTATAAGAAATGCCAAATTCTTTCAGCACCTTTCCTGCAGTTTCCATTATAGGAAAGTCCGAATCGCTTCCCCTTACTATTTCTACATCAATATTTTTTTTATTGACCATTCGCT
>RFHX01000137.1 GCA_003695725.1 Candidatus Schekmanbacteria bacterium | reverse complement strand
TTTTCCTTTTCGTCACTCTTATAAAAATTCAAGAATGCAAGAAGTAAAGGGAAAAGAAAAATTGTCCAAAAAACCGACACATTTTTAAAAGATCAATAACTTATTGAAAATTAAGAAAAAAATCTGTCCAAAAAACCGACATTTCATCATTAACTTTTATTGTATTTCTTTACATCTTGCGTTATATAAGATTGCTGTGAAAAAATGATTATTTCGGATTACTCCTATCGGGAAGAGAGGAAAGAATATTAATTTCAAATGGATTTTTAATAATGAAGATTGCAGAAAGAATAGAGTCAATCACTCCTTTTATCGTTATGGATGTCCTTGACAGGGCAAAACAGCTCGAAAAGGAAGGGAGAGAAATTGTTCATTTGGAGGTGGGCGAACCGGATTTTGATACTCCATCGATTATAATGGAGACAGGTATTGATTCCATTCGACGAGGTGATACGCATTATACTCACAGTTTGGGATTGATTGAATTGAGGGAAGCAATAAGTGAACATTATCAAAGAAAATATAATGTGGAAATCAGCCCGGATCAGATAATTGTCACTTCAGGCACTTCTCCTGCGATGCTTCTGATTTTTGGCGCTCTTTTGAATCCCGGCGATAATGTCCTAATGTCAAATCCCTACTATCCCTGTTATCCTAATTTTGTAAAATTTGTTGGAGGCAATCCTCTCTTTTTTCCTATCTATGAAGAGAATGGATTTCGTCCTGATATTGCTGATATGAAGAAACGGATTGATTCTCAAACAAAATCTATAATCGTAAATTCACCGGCAAATCCCACAGGAATAGTATTGGATTTTGATACATTGAGCAGTATAGCTTCATTGGGACCCTATGTTATTTCTGATGAAATATATCATGGGCTTGTTTATGAAGGGAAAGAGCATAGTATCCTCGAAATAACAGATAACGCCTTTGTCCTCAATGGATTTTCAAAGTTGTATGCTATGACAGGGTGGCGATTGGGTTATGTTATTGCACCAAAAAAATTTATAAGACCTATGCAGAAGCTTCAACAAAACCTTTTTATTTCGGCATCTGCTTTTGCTCAAAGAGCAGCAATTGCAGCATTAAGAGAAGCAGATGAGGAAATAAAGAAGATGGTGCGAGTTTTCAATATGAGGAGAATATTCATTATCGATGCATTAAAGAAACTTGGCTTTGGTATTAAAAATGAGCCCACTGGAGCTTTCTATGTTTTTGCAAATGCGAAAAAATTTGCTTCTAATTCATACGATTTTGCATTTAAACTTCTTGAGAAAGCAGGAGTCGCAGTAACACCCGGCATAGATTTTGGCACAAATGGGGAAGGATATATTCGTTTTTCTTATTCTAATTCTATTCAAAATATAGAAAAAGGAATTAAAAGAATCGAAGAATTTTTGAAGAATTTTCATAAATGACAATCGATTTTTTTATACATTGTTGTTTTATCTTTTAATGTAGGAAATGATGTTGAAAATGAAGGAGAAGCAATGTTAAAGAATTTGTTTGGTAAAAACAACAAGCAGGAGGAAAAGGTAAGGAATATCATTGTTGAAAGGAATGAAGAAGAAAATAGTATTTGGGGGCGGCTGAAAAAAGGTTTAAAGAAGACTCAACGAGAAATAAGTTCAAAGTTTGAAGGGCTTTTTTTCCCGGGCAGGGTTATCGATGACGATTTTTATGAAGAACTTGAAGAAATCTTAGTGCTTTCGGATATTGGTATTGAAACAGCAGGACACATTGTTGAAGAGCTTCGCGAATATGTGTTGATGGAGAATATAAAGGATGAAGAGAAAATCAAAAGATATATATGTAATAGGTTGGGCGAGATGCTTTCAAAATATGAGGGCAAAATTGAGATTACGACAACTCCTTTTGTCATTATGGTTGTAGGAGTAAATGGCGTTGGCAAGACAACAACTATAGGGAAACTTGCTTCCCGTTTCTTAAAGGATGGGAAAAAAGTTATGTTAGCTGCAGGTGATACTTTCCGTGCCGCTGCCGATACTCAGCTTGGAATATGGGGGGAAAGGTCGGGAGTTGAGGTTGTACGAGGAAGAGAAGGAGCTGACCCTTCGTCTGTTGCCTATGACGCAGTTACATCTGCTGTTTCAAAGAAAGTAGATGTTCTTATCGTTGATACTGCAGGAAGAATGCATATTAAGAAAAACCTGATGGAAGAGCTTAAAAAAATGAAAAGGGTCTTGGGTAAGGCGCTTCCCGGAGCCCCAAACGAAGTTTTGCTCGTCCTCGATGCCACAACAGGACAAAATGCGCTGAGCCAAACAAAGATGTTTATGGAGGCTGTAGATGTTACGGGAATAATAATGACAAAGCTTGACGGCACAGCAAAGGGAGGTGTCTTGATATCAATTGCCCTTGAGACCGAAATACCAATAAAGTTTATTGGTGTCGGTGAAGACATTGAAAGTCTCCAGCCCTTTAATGGCAGAGCATTTGCTGAGGCAATCATCGAAGATTAAAGGGTTGTTTTTGGATTTCTTTTGAATTTTTCATGGGATTTATGAAGAATAGCAGACTCTGAGAGGAAGATGCCTATTGTTTAAGGAAATAATTAGCAACCTTGAATGGAGAATCCTGCTGATAACAATTCTGCTTTCTCTTCTTGGCATTGCTACAATATACAGTTCATCTTATTTTCCTGAGTTTTACGGAAAAGATTATTTCCTTTCTGCTCAAACATATTGGAAAAAACAGCTCATCTGGTTTTTTTTAGGATTGGTGGCATTGGCAATATTTACATTGATTGATTACAGAACAATTATCAAATATGCCTACGTTATCTATTTCCTATCCCTTTCTCTTCTTATAATTGTGCTTGTCATTGGAGAAGTAAAATCAGGTTCGAGAAGATGGATTTCCCTTGGCTTTTTCAATGTTCAACCCTCTGAATTCATAAAACTTGCTACGATAATTGTTCTTTCTCGCTTTATTTCTGATATTAGGAGCGGAGAATCTCTATCTTTTACCGAAGTTTTATACCCTCTTGCTTTGGCACTTATCCCGGCGATTCTCATTATACTTCAGCCCGACCTTGGTACTGCAATCTCTGTTATAGTTATATTGATTTTTTATCTTTTTGCAGCAGGTGTGAAGCGAAGAGTCTTCTATGGAGGGATTCTTTCAGCAATTGCAGGCTCAATCGTTATGTGGTTTTTTCTGGAAGACTATCAGAGAAAAAGAATTTTGACATTGTTCAACCCTGAAGCAGACCCTTTAGGAAGCGGGTATAACATAATTCAATCCAAGATTGCAGTTGGTTCAGGCGGGATTTTTGGTAAGGGGTTTCTGCATGGAAGTCAAGGACAGCTTAAATTTCTTCCTGAAAGCCATACAGACTTCATATTTTCTGTCTTTGCTGAGGAATGGGGATTTATTGGAGTATTCTTCCTTTTTGCACTTTTCCTTTCTCTCATCTTGTTCTGTCTCAAGGTTTCCCTTGAATCACCTGATAAATGTGGAGCATTGCTTTCCTTTGGAATCTCATCATTCCTTCTTTTTCAGGTAGTCGTCAATATTTCAATGGTAGTAGGATTACTTCCTGTTGTAGGTATTCCGCTGCCGCTTTTTAGTTATGGAGGCTCTTCTATGCTTTCGACAATGGCATCGATAGGCATAGTATTAAGCATACGAGGCAGACGTTTTATATTGTAATTGAAATGAGGTTTGAAAAAATGATGAAAGAGAAAAAAGTAAAAGCTGTCCTTCTTCTTCATTGTCCTGACCAAATTGGATTGGTTGCCAGAATATCAAGCTTTATTGCAGAGAGAGGAGGGAATATTATTGACCTCGATGAACATGTAGATACTGACGAAAAGGTATTTTATCTAAGAATCCTTTGGGAAATAAGTGAGTCCCTTTTAGAAGTGTCTGCGTTTAAATCTGCTTTTACGCCTATTGCAGAAAAGCTCAATGCCAAATGGGATATTAAAATGATGGATGAAAAGATGCGGGTTGCCATATTTGTTTCAAAGTATGCACATTGCTTACAGGAAATTTTATGGAGATACAGTCTAGGTGAATTCAATATTGAAATACCGCTGATAATATCAAATCATCCTAACCATCAGGAATTGGCTCAAAGTTATGGCATACCTTATTATGTCTTTGCAATAACAAAAGAAAATAAAGTAGCACAAGAGAGAAAAGAGCTCGAACTTCTTATTGAACATAAAATTGATACAATTGTGCTTGCTCGCTATATGCAGATTATCACACCTGTTATTCTTGATAAATTTCGGAACAGGATAATCAACATTCATCACTCATTCCTGCCGGCTTTTGCGGGAAGCAATCCTTATAGACAGGCATATGAGAGAGGAGTGAAGCTCATAGGGGCTACAAGCCACTATGTTACAGAAGAGCTTGATGAAGGACCTATCATAGAGCAGGATATAACGAGAGTTACACATCGCGATTCAGTAGAAGATTTAAAAAGAAAAGGGCGCGATTTGGAGCGACTTGTCCTTGCAAAAGCACTGCGTCTTCATACCGAGCATCGAATTTTCGTACGGGGACGAAAGACTATTGTCTTTGAATAATGTGAGCTGTTGTGCAAATATAGAAAGCTTCTCGTTTTTTTATAAACAGATGAAATTAACGCTTTGAGAATTGGAATTTCTTTCGTGCTTTTGGCTGTCCGTATTTCTTTCTTTCTACTTGTCGAGGGTCTCTCGTGAGCATACCTTCTTTTTTCAATTTTGGACGCAAGCTTTCATCGAGGTTTACCAATGCTTTGGCAATACCATGCCTTATGGCGCCTGCCTGTCCGGAAATTCCTCCTCCCTTTACATTGATGTTGATATCGAAATTCTCTCTATCAGGAAGAAACTGAAGAGGACTAATAGCAATTGCACGCAACGATTCTCTTGGAAAATAGTTATCAAGCGACCTTTTATTTACAAGAATTTCTCCTTTGCCGGCTTTGATCCAAACTCTTGCAACAGAAGTTTTTCTTTTTCCTGTGGCATAATAAATGTTGCTATTTTCCAACTTTTGCTCCTTCAATATTAATTAATTTCCAGTGGTTCCGGTTTTTGCGCACTATGAGGGTGTTCAGGACCTCTATGGACTTTGAGTTTTTTTAGCATTGCCCTTCCAAGTTTCGTTTTTGGAAGCATTCTTTTTACTGCCAATCTAACAATATCTTCAGGATGTTTTGCAAGCATTTCTTTTGCAGTCGTCTCTTTTATTCCTCCTATCCATCCGCTATGGCGATAGTATTTCTTCTGGTCCCATTTTTTCCCTGTCAGGACAATCTTTTCTGCATTGATCACAACTACGAAATCACCTGTATCAACAGATGGGGTATAAATTGGTTTATGCTTTCCCATCAATATAGTTGCAATCTGTGATGCCATTCTTCCAAGAGTTTTCCCTTCGGCATCGACCAGATACCATTTTCTTTCAATATCTTCCTTTTTAGCTACAAATGACCGTTGTACTTTTGCCATCTTTTCAACCCACTTTTGTTAATATTTTAAATTGGAGATGTCTTATTATATTTCTTTGATGCATTTGTCAAGAAGATAAAGAGAAAAAAAGAGAATTTCAATTGCATAGTTTCTTGCATTAAAACTCAATTGTTGTTGTCATAATCAAGTGGTACATTCAAAAACTCAGAATATACTATGAATTGGCTAAAGTATTTATATTCATCATATTGTTTTACTTATTATACCAATCTCTCAATTTTGCTGGCGGTACTCTTAAATAATATCCCATAATAATAAGCTGATTGATTAGTGTGGTTTTTAAAAATCCATTTTTTTTCCATCTTCGTGCCGATGTCAATGCCGGGAAGGGCGCTATGAATATCTTGCCATATTTTTTGATTCTTCTGATAAACTCAAAATCCTCCATAATTGGAATTTCTGCAAATCCCCCTGCTTTAAAAAATAATTCCTTTTTCAAAAAAATAGCTTGGTCTCCATAGGGCATCTTCAAGACACTGGCGCGAAAATTTGCAAGTTTTTCAATGAGTTTCATTGGGAAGGAGTCTTCATCGACTTTGAATCGAAATGCGCCTGCGCAGATTTCCGGGTAATCCA
>RFHX01000136.1 GCA_003695725.1 Candidatus Schekmanbacteria bacterium | reverse complement strand
TTTCTATTCGTTATGGCACATTTTTTGCTTGAAAAAATAATTGAATAGAGATTTTTTGTTCTTTTTGGGTGGAGGGGATTTTAATGCAAAGTTCAAAAAAAGTAGGAGTGCTTCTTGTACTTATTCTAAGTGTTTTATTCTTCAACTTATCTCTTTGGGCAGGAGAGCGTGATGGCGGACATTTTTTTTCATTGGATCCGTCGGTTCCTCCTGCAACTAATCCTCAAGACATAATGTATTCTTCTGAAAATGGAAGTTTTATGTTTGCCTTCAATATTACGGCAGGGCCTCAGGATATCGATGCTTTTTCAGGTGCTGACCATCCTTACACAACTTTGGCTGATATGTTTTCTGGTTATACGGAATTGGTCTATTCTATCGATGGAGATTCAGACCTATATGAATTTCAACTTTATGGACCTGAGCCGGATCCTTTGGGGGCTGGAAGAAACTGGTTCGCTGACGGACATTTTGCAAATCAGGCGCCTCATACGGTCCTTCCACAGCTCGTACATGATGATGAAAATGATTTGGGCTTAGCGCAGTATGACCTCGATGCATTGGAATCAGAATATCACGGCGGTTATATAGAGCCGTTTCCCGGTCACCCAATCAGTGATAAATATTTTTCACTTGAAGAATCTGCACCTCTTGATAATGGTGATATTTTCAAAAATTTAGGTTCGTCGTCCTATATGCTATATTTGGCAGATGAGGTATTTGCTCCTGTAATTGGCTTTGACCCTAATGCGGAACAATTGGATGCGCTTGTGCTTTTTGATGTTGCAGGTAATAAAACAACATTTGATGAAGGAACAAGCTTGTTGGATAGTGACACTATTTTCTTTTCTCTTGCTCCCGGAACATTTGACCCGGTGGGAGATAATATCTATTGGTATAGCGCAACCGGGATAGGCGGGTTGTATCTTGATCCCGGTTATGAAAGCATCAATATCGATGCCCTTGATGTTCATAATCCTGTGCCTGAACCACAATCGCTGACCCTTATGATTGCAGGGATTTTGGGTGGTGTTGGCATATTACGTTTCAGGAAAAGAACTTGAAATTTCTAAATTTCAACTTGTAAATTATTGGAATCTAAAGGGTATTCCAACCAGCTCTAAGAATGTAGAGAACATCTCAACAATACAATAGAATGCACACGCTTCCTACCTTTTCATAAGAAAGGGTAGATGTATATGTAAATAATTGTGTTCTTATTGTTCTCCCTTGAAGATGTTTCATTGATAAAAGATGGATAAGATTTTCAAAAATTTCTCAGCAATCGAATACTTCTCTTCCCAATTGGATTTTAGCTCGATGCAACGCCTGAAATATCTTTGATAGGCAATTTAAAAAGACTTGGGCCATCAGGATTAGTAAGGATAAATTCTGCAACCTTATCAAAATGTCTTTCATCTCTTTTTCTAAGTTTTGATACCATTCTCATTATACGATATACTTCGTCTCTGTCAGTCAAAAATTCTGCCTGACCTCTTATGCTTGCCGCTCTCCATTGCGGATAATCTCTATCGGCGTCGCATATTTTTATCAGAATGTTGTTGTTCTTTTTAATGCAATTGTGCATTGTCCCGCCGGGTCTCGAACCACAGTAGATATATTCCCCATCAGTAACATAGGTTACCTCTATTGCATATGGTCTGTCGTCTTTTACAGCGGTTATTGTGCACCATGTCCATTCATTGATGAAGTTTCTTGTTTCTTCTTCTGACATCTTTCTCATATGAAATTCTCCTTTTTTTAATTGTAGAAGATTTCACTTTTTAGAAATTAAAAAAAGCGGCTTTAAAAACTAAAGCCGCTTTATATTTTTTTTCAATTCTTTTATAATGGCTTCACATTTACTGCGTGAAGACCCTTTGGCCCCTCCTGAATTTCAAATTCTACTGTTTGTCCTTCTGAAAGGGTTTTAAAGCCTGCTCCTTCAATCGCTGTGTAGTGGACAAAAACATCCTCTTCACCTTCTCTTGAAATGAAACCAAACCCTTTCTTCTCGTTGAACCATTTAACGGTTCCCTGCGCCATACTACTAACCTCCTTTCTCTAACAGGGGTCTCATACCCCTAATCCAACTAACCGCTTTCAGATGAATTTAGAAAATCTTCGAAGGGCCGAAGTTAAACTAAATCCATTTGTGAAAACGATTAAATTAATAAAACATATAACTAACTATCCAACAAAAATAACTTTATGCAATGCAAATTAAAATGGCAAGCAAAAAATCAATTTTTTTTATATTGTTTTAATATTTGAAATTAGATTTCTTAAAATAGCCGTGCGTGCTGCATCTTCCAACAAATCAGCCAAGTTGAATGCTTGAGAAAGAGTAGGGGCAACTGCTACTGCTCCGTGCCTTTCAAGAATCAATACATTTAGCTCCTTATCTTTGAAGGAAGGTATCACAAGATTTGCAAGTTCATCTGAGCCCGGCGGAGCATAGGGGACTATTTTTTGCTTTCCAATATTTTTTTCAAAAGGTCCGGTTACAAGAGGAACTGTCATTCCTGACGATGCATATGCCGTTGCAGCAGTTGAATGGCTGTGAAAGACAGAAAAAATTTCAGGCCTCTCTTTGTATATACCGCAGTGCCATTTTATTTCCTTTGATGGTCGTCCTTCTCCTTCAAGAACTTTGCATTCAAGATCGACAACGATGAGATTGTCTGCTGTTACATCACGAAAACTTATTCCTGATGCTGTAACTACAACTATATCTGCTCCTTCCAACCTAACGCTTATGTTGCCGCCTGCGCCTGAACTTAATCCTCTATTGTATGCTTTTACACATACATCTGCCAATTCTTCTCTTAATTTTCTTATTTCGTTTTCCATACCTTTTAATCTCCTGAAAATTTAATAAAAAAGAAAATCTTTTCTCATTTCCATATATTTTTTTTCTTCTTCAAGACATTCTTCTTCAATTTCTTCAAGTTTTATTTCATTTTCGATACTCTTTCTTACCCTATTTGTGCCGCAAATAACATCGATTGGGACTTTTTCATATTCATATTCATATGGAGGATTTTTCCATTTGAAATTCTTTGAGAAAAGTTTTGAAACAGCCCTTATAATGGCTATTCCTGTTATATATGGTTTGAAACTTTTTCTATCTGTTATGTGAATGTGAACTCCATTGCAAAGCTTCTTTTCCCACTTGTTAAAACCCGGCTGAAAATGTGTTTCCCTAAAAAAAACGCCTTTTAGTTTATATGTTCCAAGCTCTTTTATTAGTTTTTCAGAATCAATGTAAGGTGCGCCAATCATCTCAAAGGGCTTTGTTGTGCCTCGTCCTTCTGAAATATTTGTGCCTTCAAGAAGCACAATTCCCGGATATACAGCCGCAGTTTCCAATGTTGGCATATTTGGCGAAGGCATTATCCAAGGGAGGTATGTTTCATCAAACCACATATTTCTTTTCCATCCCTTCATTTTCATTATTTCGATTTCACAGTCGATATCCTTATATTCCTTGTACAAGCAAGCCATTTCTCCCATTGTCAAACCGTGCCGCATTGATACAGGAAGCATTCCAACAAAGGAATAGAAGTCTTCCTCTGTCCTATATCCTTCTACATAATCGCCGTTTATTGGATTTGGCCTGTCAAGAACAATAATTTTTTTTCCATATTTTGCGCATTCTTCGATACAATAAAACATTGTTGATGCAAAGGTATATACTCTTGTGCCTATATCCTGAAGGTCTATGATAAGTGTGTCTATGTATGAAAGCATTTCTTCTGTTGGCTTTCTATATTCACCATAAAGACTGAAAACAGGTATATTGAGCTTTGGATGGATAAAGCCATCCCAAGTTATCATATTGTCCTGTGTATGAGAAAAGAGTCCATGTTGTGGGCCAAAGAGGGCTGTAATATTGGCGCCATTACCTGATTTTAAAATTGCTTCGAGAGTTGATGTATAATCAGGAAGAATTGAAGCAGGATTATAGAGTATTCCAATTCTTTCTCTGCTTCTCCTCTTTATATTTTTTTTTAAATACGACTGAAGTCCTATTTCAACTTTCTGATTCAATGAGGATTTGCTTCCATTAAGTTTTAGATAGAATTAGCTTATAGCAAATTAGAAATGACGCTTCAATAGGGAAAAAAGTTGAAAAAGAATTAATTGAAAAGTGTCGAAATCAATCCTTCTTCTTTATCAAATCTTCAATATATGGTTTTGCACATTCAGGGCAAAGTCCATGGGAGATTCCTGTAGTTTCCATAATCGATTTGATATCGGCCGGCTTAACCCATGTGCCGTCTTCAAGGCGAATTTTTTGGCAGTCACTGCAAGCGATTAAAAATTTATAAGAACCAAAGGTATTCTTAATCATCTCTTTTAATTCATTTACCTCTTTTGAAAGCTTCTCAAACTCTGACATTATTTTTGTTATTTCATGGATTATCGATAATTCTATGCTTCCAATGGGTGTATTCGAAATGAGAAGATGATATTTCGTCCCATTTATTGCTACTTGAAGATGTATGTTATCTTCTGTTTCACATAAATGGCAATTTTGAGATTCAGGATGAAGTAGATTCCAGCATTTTTGATTCTTTAAAGATTGAAGGTCGGTATTGAAAAGATTAAGGAATTTCTTGTTTGCCCATAGGATATTCTTATCATTATCAGTAAATATTATGCCTGCTTTCAATCTGTCAAAATTTGAGAAGATATC
>RFHX01000135.1 GCA_003695725.1 Candidatus Schekmanbacteria bacterium | reverse complement strand
GCCCAATGGCGAATGTTGAATTGTGATGAAAGAGACAGGTCAATTTGAGGTTTATGTAGAAGTACTCAGGGCAGTCATAATAGCTGTAATTTTTCTTTTCCTTTTATGGTCTGACAGAAAGAACGATTTAAAAAGCTGGGATGGTTGGAGATACATTCTAAACGGGTTTTTCTTCCTCACATTTGCAACCACTATAGATATCACTGATAATTATCCGTCACTTTCTAAATTTTATATTATTGGTCCCACAGTTTTAGAAGCTATTTTGGAAAAAATTGTAGGATATCTTCTTGGAAGCATATTGCTTGCTTTGGGATTTTTTAAATTTGTTCCCCTTATAGCTGATTATAGGAGAGAAGCAGAGGCAAGAAGAAAGGCGGAAGAATTCAGTAAAAATATTCTAAGCAGTGTTGATGAAGGATTTATCATTATTGATGAGAATTACAGAATTCTGTCGGCAAATCGAGCCTTTCTTGAAAGCGCAGGAGTAGAGTTTACTGAGGCAGTAGGGAAGAAATGCTATGCAGTGTCTCATCATAGCGAGAAGCCATGCTATGAGTCAGGTGAGGAATGTGCTGTTATGCATACCTTTCAAACAGGAAAACCTCATAATGTTTTACATAAACATATAAGTAGTGATGGGAGTCCCTACTATGTAGAGATTAAATCATATCCTTTTTCAAGAGAAAATGGCAGAGTAAAATCAGTAATCGAAGTCTTGAATGATGTGACAGAAAAAAGACAACTCGAAGAGCAGCTTGCACATTCGCAGAAACTTGAAGCAGTGGGACAGCTTGCAGGAGGAATAGCGCACGATTTTAACAATATTGTTACTGCTATAATGGGATATGCAAAACTCATTAAAAAGAAGAATGCTTCAATCGAAGAAGCCAAGAAGTATGCTGAACAAATTCTTTTAGTAGCTGAAAAGGCAAATTCCTTGACAAAAAGCCTTCTTATATTCAGTAGGAAAGGAACTTTGGAAGTTATGCCCATTTCTGTAAACGATATCATTTTGGGCATGTCTGAGCTTTTTAGGGTTGTAGTAGGCAGAAAGATTGAATTGGAGACAGACCTCTTGGATGAAGATATAATGATAATGGCAGATAAGGGACAGATTGAACAGATTTTGTTGAATCTAATCTCTAATGCAAAGGATGCTATGCCGAAGGGCGGCAAAATAAAAATAAAGACGGCATTTGCAAAATTAGGTGAGACATTTATAAAAGTTCATAATCTTGAACCTGCTGAAAGATATGCATTGATAACAGTTTCAGATGAAGGCGAAGGAATGGATGATGAAACAAAGGCGAGAATATTTGAGCCATTCTTCACTACAAAGCCTGTTGGCAAAGGCACTGGATTAGGGCTTTCAATGGTCTATGGAATAGTGAAACAGCATAAAGGATATATAAAAGTAGAAAGCAAAAAAGGGATAGGAAGCAAATTTTATATATATTTTCCTGAAACAAATGAAATGCCTATAGGAATGGATGACTCAACAGATAAATTCTTTTCAGGGAATGGAGAGAAGATTCTCTTGGCTGAAGATGACAACCACATCAGAAGACTTATGGAAAATTGTCTCACTGATTATGGCTATAAAGTTGTCGTTGCTTCAAATGGCAATGAAGCAGTCAAAGTTTTTTGTGAGAATGATGATATTGAATTAGCGGTAATCGACTATATAATGCCTGAAAAGGATGGTTTGGAGGCATCCAAAGAAATTAAGAAGATAAATCCCAATGTTAAAATTCTTTTTCTTAGTGGCTTTTCCGACAACAATATTGAAAGAGAAATAAATGATGAAATCAAAAATGCTGAATTACTGACAAAACCTATATTGCCGGAAAGACTCTTGAACAAAGTAAGAGAGATTTTAAGTAAAGAAAAAGAGCTAACTTCTCTTGATAGTGATAAACTTCATTAGTTGATACAATAAACAACATCTATTCTTTTCTAAAACCAATCCATTTCGACAATTCTTCTGCCGGTGTCCTTGGCCTTTTAAAATTGTTGATTTCTTTACTTTTGTCTGGATAACCGACTGCTACCGCTGCAATGAGTTGTTTTGTCTTAGGAAGGTTTAGGTAATTGGCTATATCATCTGCGCATACCAAGGGAATCCCTAACCAACAGGTGCCAAGTCCCTTTGAATGGGCAGATAAGAGAAAATTTTCCACAGCAGCACCGATGCTTAAAAGACATTGTGTATCACATCCGCTATAACTTACAAAAAAAACAGCCGCCGGCGCACTAAAGAAACAAAGACTATTCTGAAAGACCGCAGCACCGTCCATTCCATCTTTTTGTGCGGCTTCGGCAACTGCAGTGAAGATTTCTTCCTGCCTTTTTTGATTTTCTTCAGGAATTTCCGGAAATGAGTCTCCCTCTTGCATTCTCGATGGAAAGTTATTTGTCACTATTTCTGAGATATTCTTCAATTCATTTCCGCCGACGATTATGAACTCCCATGGCTGTTGATTTGTTGCACTTGGCGCCCAAATCGCTGCGTCAAGGCATTCTTTTACGATGACAGGAGAAACATCTTTTTCCAAAAAAGCTCTAATGCTTCTGCGCGATTTTATAATGTCATCAATATCCATAAAATGATTGTCCTTTAGTTTTTAATAGCCGTGTTTTTTCGTTGGAAATTTTTTCTCTTTCACCTCTTTTTTAAATCTTGAGACAGCTTTGATTATCTCTTTTTTCAGATTTGCATACTGTTTGAGAAAGCGCGGTTTGAATTTATCATCGAAACCAAGCATATCATATATTACAAGAACCTGTCCGTCACAATATGGTCCTGCGCCGATGCCTATTGTTGGAATTGGAACGCTTTCTGTAACTTTTTTTGCAAGCAATGTGGGAACCTTTTCAAGGACGATTGCAAATGCGCCGGCATCTGCCAATGCTTTTGCGTCTTTTAATATTCTTTTTTCATCTTCTTCCTTTTTACCCTGCACACTATAACCGCCGATACGATGCACTGCCTGAGGCATCAAGCCTATATGAGACATAACAGGAATTCCTGCTGTTGTAAGTTTTTTTACTGTTTCCGCATATTCTTCACCACCTTCGAGCTTTACGGCTTCGGCACCGCCTTCCTTCAAAAACCTCGAGGCATTGACGAGAGCTTTTTCGGGATTGACCTGATAGGACATAAAGGGCATATCTACAACGAGAAGCGCTCTTTTCCTGCCTCTTGCAACTGCTTTGGTGTGGTGAAGCATATCATCCATAGTTACAGGAAGTGTATTTTCATAGCCAAGCATCACATTGCCCAAGCTGTCGCCCACAAGGATAACTTCAATTCCTGCTTCATCGAGAAGGCGCGCAAACTGAAAATCATATGCAGTAAGCATTGAAATTTTTTCACCGCGCTCTTTCATCTTCTTCAATGTTTGGATTCTTATTTTTTCTTCTGCCATTTTTGACGACGCTTTATAATTATGATTTATTTTTTCAATACCTTTTTACTATCTTTGCATATTTGAAGCAAATGTGAAATCTTTTTTCCATTGACAGGATGAATAATTTCAGACGCAATTTCTGACAACGGTTCGAGAACAAATCTCCTTTCACACATTCTTGGATGAGGCACTTCCAAATTCCTTTCATTTATTATTTTATTTTCATAGAGCAGAATATCAATATCAATCGTCCTATCCTTACCTGATTCTCTTTCCTTTGTTCTACCATATTTTTTTTCAATACTGGAAAGGGCTTCTAAAAGCTCATCCGGTAATAATGAAGTTTCAATAAGGACTGCGCAGTTCAAGAACCATTGAGAGCTTTCGTAACCATACGGCTCAGTCAAATATTTTGATGATATCTTTTTGACCTCTGTATTTTTTATCTTGGATATTTCTTCAATGGCAGAGTTTAAGTTTTCTTCTTTATTCCCGCAGTTTGACCCGAGACTGAGATAAACTTTATTCATACTATAATTTTAAATTCTTCAACCTTCTGCATGCTTCTTGCAACCGCTCTTTGTCGCTTGTAAGGGCAATGCGGAAATATCCTTCGCCATATTTTCCAAATCCGATACCGGGCGTTACTACTATTGCCGTATCTTCAAGAAATTTAGTGGACAAACTTTTGGAATCATATCCTTTGGGACATTTTACCCACATATAAAATGTTGCCTTTGTCGGGACTATATCGAAGCCCACAGCCCTTAGTCCGTCTTCCATTATTTTTCTTCTTTCACTATAAATATTGCTCATTCTTTCGATATCTGCCTCTCCATTATCCAGAGCTTCAATTCCCGCATATTGAATTGCCTGAAAAACACCGGAATCTATATTTGTTTTTATTTTGGAAAAACCTTTGATAATCTTTTCACCACCAATTGCAAAGCCTATCCGCCACCCGGTCATATTGTAAGTTTTTGACATAGAATGAAGTTCGATTGCCACATCCTTTGCACCGTCAGCATTGAAAATTGATGGCGCCTTGTAGCCGTCGAATGACATTTCTGAATATGCGGCATCATGGCATATAATGATGTTGTATTTGTAAGCGATTTCAACGGCGTTATTGTAAAAATCTATGTCTGCTGTAACTGAAGTAGGATTGTTTGGATAATTGATGAACATAAGTTTTGCCTTGTTTAGCGCATCTTCAGGGATGGAGTCAAAATCCGGCAAAAAATTGTTTTCTTCCTTGAGCGGCATAATATATGGTTCGCCGCCGCTGAATATTGTGCTTGAGAAATATACTGGATATCCGGGATTTGGAATTAGAACAATGTCGCCGGGATTTATAAAAGCAAATGGCAGATTTGCGACAGCTTCCTTTGCGCCTATCAGAGATATTACCTCATTTTCAGGATCGAAATCGACACCGAACCTTTTTTTTATCCAGCGGGCGCAAGCTTCGCGGTATTTGAGCATTCCAACATAGGAAGGGTATCTATGGTTTTCAGGATTTTCAGCGGCTTTTTTTAGAGCTTCGATTATATGGGAAGGTGTAGGCGTATCAGGGTCTCCTATTCCCAAATCAATCACATCTTTGCCTTCAGAAATTGCCTGTGCCTTCAGTCTGTCGAGTTCAGCAAATAGATATGGCGGTAAAGCATCGAGCCGATTTGATAATCTTACTTCGAAATCTCTCTTAATCATTCAAACATCTCCTCTGTAAACAACCCAATATTATTAATCTGATAGCGATAAAAAACTCTTATTAATTGAAAAATTTTTTGAAGGATAGTAAATAACAGATATTTTTTTGTCAAACCATTGTTGGAGAGAATTAGGAAGATTTTTTTGTTAAGGTTGGTGTAAGAGAAAATAAAAGTAAAAGGCATAGAATTTATGGTACAAGAAGTTAGAACAAGATTTGCGCCTAGCCCGACTGGACATCTTCATATTGGGGGAGTTAGGACAGCACTTTTCAATTGGCTTTATGCCAAGAAGAACAGTGGGAAATTCATTCTTCGAATTGAAGATACTGATAGGGAAAGGTCGAAACAGGAATTTACAGATTCAATTTTAAGCTCCCTCAGATGGCTTGGACTCGATTGGGATGAAGGTCCCTATTACCAAAGCCAAAGAAATGAGCTTTATAAGGAAGCAATCAACAAGCTAATAGCGGAAGGGAAAGTGTATAGATGCATTTGTACAAAGGAGGAGCTTGAAGAAAGAAGAAAACAGGCGCTGAAAGAGGGTAGGCCTCCTGCCTATGACCGCAGATGTCGTGAAGCAGGAATCAAGGAGGACTGTGGGAAACCTTTTACATTGAGGTTTGCAATGCCTCTTGAAGGAGAAACTGTCATCGATGACCTTATCCGAGGAAGGGTAGTTTTTCAAAATAAGCAGCTCGATGATTTGATTATAGCAAGGCCAGATGGAGCTCCAACATATAATCTTGTTGTAGTCGTCGATGATTCGCTGATGAATATCAATTATGTAATACGAGGAGAAGACCATCTTGCCAACACTCCGAAGCAGATTCAAATAATGAAAGCCCTTGGCTATCCAATACCGGTTTATGCCCATCTGCCCCTTATTTTAGGCACTGATAAAGCAAGATTGAGCAAGCGGCATGGTGCAACATCGGCTGAAGAATACAAAAGACAGGGTTATCTCCCTGAAGCTTTGATAAACTATTTGGTAAGATTAGGATGGTCATACGGAGACAAAGAAATTTTTACTATTGATGAAATGATAAGATACTTTGATATAAAGGATGTTTCAAAAGCGGCAGGTATTTTCAATCCTGAGAAATTGTTGTGGATGAATGCAACATATATTCATGAAATGGATGACAAAGAGCTTTTGGACAAAGCATTTCCATTTTTGAAGGAAAGAGGATATGATAAAAGTCCGTTATATAGCGATGAATATATGTTGAAAATAACGCCTCTTCTGAAAGTTAGAAGCCGCACACTTGTTGAATTTGCCGAAAGTGCAGGTTATTTTTTCACAGATGAAATTGTTTATAACGAGAAAGATTTAAAAAAATGGATAAAACCGGGAATCAAAGATTGCCTTGAAGAATTGATGTCTTTCGTTTTGTCAAAGGATGAGTTGGATGAAAAAGAGCTTGAAGATTATCTTAGAAGGGTATGTGAAGAGAAGAATATAAAACTTGTAAATATTGCTCAACCAGTTAGAATAGCCCTTACAGGGAAGACAGTAAGTCCGGGATTATTTGAAGTTATGAAGCTAATCGGCAAGGATTCGGTTGCTAAGAGGCTTAAAAGACTAATAGATTTTATCTCATAAAAGAGGAGAGAAAAAATTGGTTAAACCCATAAAGAAAAAGAAGATTATAATTAAAGATGAGTATGTGCCCCTTCCTGAAAAGATATATGGACAAATTGTTGAAAATTTCAGTTCTATTCTTGCCGGAGTTGGAATTGTTGCAATAATATTTGGCGTTATTTGGGGGGTAATGTATTTCAGTCAAAAGAAGGAAGAGCGAGCTTCAGAAGCCTTTTCAAAGGCAGTGAATGTTTATTGGAGGACTATAAACAACTACAATTCACTGAGTGATAAGGAAAATACAGAAGGTCCAAAAAAATTGAACTTCAATGAAGCAAAGGGAATGTTTCAAAAGATTGCAAAGGAATATAAAACTACAACTTATGGGAAATGGGCGGAGTTGTATTTGGCTAATTGTTATAGATATGAAGGAAATCTTGGAGAAGCAGAAAAGCTTTATTTGGAATTTATCAAAAAGTATGAAAAAAATGATATAATTGCATTGCAGGCATACCAGAAGCTTACAGTTACACTTTTTGATGAAGGAAAATATGAAGATGCGATAAGATATTGCAATGCATACTTGGAGAAAAAGGATTCAATGGCTATTGACAGATTTTTATTTAGAATTGCGCTCTGTTATGAGAAAATAAATGAATTGAATAAAGCACAAACATATTACAAACGTATAGTTGATGAGTATCCACAATCAGATCTGAGCAGGAAGGCAAAAGAAAAATATGAAGCAATCACTGTGATAAAAATGCAGGGCTTGTAATGGAAGGCAATCTCGTAAATAAAGAATATCAGGTTCAACTTCCTAATTTTGAAGGTCCCCTCGACCTGCTTCTATATTTAATCAAAAAGAACGAAATAGATATATATGACATCCCGATTGCTTTCATTTTGGAAGAGTATATGAAGTATGTAGATGTGATGAAAGTGCTTAATCTAAATTCCATTGGCGAGTTTTTGGTAATGGCGGCTCATTTGCTTTATATCAAATCTCGAATGCTTCTACCTACAGCAAAAGACGATGGCGAGGAAATTGAAGACCCAAGGACAGACCTTGTCCAGCGTCTTCTTGAATATGAACAGTTTAAATTGGCGGCACAGGAGCTTGCCAATAGGAGTGCATATTATAGTGAACAATATGATAGGCAAAATCCATCCGGAGAAATCGAAAAAGAAGAAAAAGTTCTGGTAAATGTTTCGGTTTTTGATTTGATAAAAGCTTTTGAAGGCATACTCAAACGAACAAAAGATTCAGCTGTCAAGGAAATATTGGTCTCAAAGATAACTATAAATGACAAAATATCGCAGATAATCGAAATTCTCGAGAAGAAGGATTCAATTACCCTGAACAGTTTATTTCAAGAAATGAAGGAAAAGATTGAAATGATTGTCACCTTTCTTGCACTTCTTGAATTGATACGCTTGAAGTTGGTGCGTGTTGAGCAGGAAACTCAATTCGGAGATATTACGATTTTTGCCAATTAAGAGTTCATATTTTTTTATGAAGCTGAATAGACTTAAAAAAACATTCTTTTTTATCATCCCCTTCATAGTATTGTTTTTATTCAATTCTGTCGCCGATGCTGACAAGGCAGATGAGTATTTGAAAAAAATTGAGAAGCGGTATGAGAATGTCAGGTCAATAACGATCAAGTGTAGAGAGAATTTTTTCAATAAAACATTGGAAAAAACTTTCACCTTCAAAGGTGAAATGTATATTCGCCGGCCTGATAAATTTAGATGGGAAATAACAAGTCCAGATGAGCAATTGATTGTCATAGATGGAGAAAATCTGTGGATTTATACAAAGGAGAATAATCAAGTTATCAGGGAAAAAGCAGACAAAAAGGGAAGAGCAAAGCTTGCATTGCTTCTGCTCGCAGATATAAATGAGTTGAAGAAGAATTTTACCATAACATTCGGAAAGGAAGAGAAAAATAGGTTTGAATTAAATCTTTTGCCTGTTGAAAAAACTGTAGATGTCAAGTCTGCTGTGTTGTATGTAAATAAAGATAGCTACAAGATAGAAGG
>RFHX01000134.1 GCA_003695725.1 Candidatus Schekmanbacteria bacterium | reverse complement strand
ATCAATTGAAGCATAATAACGAGTTCTACCCCTTATTATTAATATTGGAACTGACCCATTGGTGTCAATCAAGAAAAGTGCAGAATCATAATCTTTTTTATCTTTAAGTTTTTTACCTTCAATTTGTAATATAACATCACCTATCTCCAATCCTAACTTTTCTGCAGGGCTATTCTCCCTCACATTTGTAATGACAACACCGCTTCCCGATCCAACATAAAGGTTGTATCTCTTAGCAAGCTCATAGGTAATCGATGAAACTTTTATTCCCAAAATTGTATCTGATATCTTATCAGCAAGTTTTAATGGAATAGAAGATGTTTTGACAATAATTGTCATTTCTTTATCTCTGAAGATTGTAAATTTCACACGGCTTCCGGGAGTATATGTTGACATAAGTTGATGATATTGCGCCGTATTTGAAACAGGAGCATTGTCGATGCGAAAGATTATATCTCCAGGTTTTATACCAGCTCTTGATGCCGGACTATTATTTAAAACCTTGCCTACGATTATGCCATTATCATAAGGAAACTTTGTCAGTTTTCTGAACTTTCTATCTAAATCCTTCACAAAAATTCCTATCCATGACCGCCTAACCTTACCGTAATTAAGTAGGTCATTTACAATTCTTTTTGCCCTGTTTATTGGTATTGCAAAACCAATTCCTTGAGCATTCTGAAAGATGGCAGTATTAATTCCTATCAATTCTCCATTGATATTCAAAAGCGCACCTCCGCTGTTCCCCGGATTGATGGAAGCATCTGTTTGAATCAAATCAGTGAATACTCCTTTGTCTCGAGTATTAATCGACCTTCCTACAGCGCTTACGACTCCTGTCGTAACCGTATTTGACAAGCCAAAGGGATTCCCTATCGCAATTACAGTTTCGCCAATCAATAAATCCGAAGAATCGCCCATCTTCACATAGGGAAATGACTTTTTGGAATCAATTATTTTTATAACAGCAATATCAGATTTTGGGTCTGCACCAATGAGCTCCGCTTCATATTTTCTTCCATCAATTAAAGTAACAAATATTTTAGATGCCCTTTCTATGACATGATAATTCGTCAATATTACACCTTTTGGATTTATAATCACTCCTGAACCAAGAGCATTCTTTCTGTATGTATTATCTCCATACATATCAAAGAAATCTCTAAAAAAATCGTCAAAGAAACTGTCATCTCGGAAACCAAAAAAAGGATTGAATCTTCTTTTTACTATGATCTCTGTACTAATATTGACGACTGCAGGACTTGTTTTTTCAACTGCACGAACAACTGCATCATGCCTTTGATCTAGAGCACTTTCGCTAACAAATGGCATCAACAATAAAACGAATGCAATAAAAAAGAACTGATATTTTCTCACTTTCTTACTCTCCCTCAATGATAAGCGTAAATTACTTGTTTCCCTAATGAATGAAGATCTTCTGTTAACTCTTCAATTTCTAAATCTTTTTTATTCTCTGCCTTCTTTGTCTTTCCTTTTTTGAAAGTCTTTTTGGATTTCCCTTCTTCTTAGTCATTTTTCTTATATTCACTTCATCTTCTTCATCATCCAAAGTCCAAAAGCCATCATACATTGCTGCCTCTTTCATCTTTTGTATAAATTCTTCTGATTTAACGCTTAAAGCCCCATATCTCTCACATCTTGAAATTATTTCATTGTCAGAAGTCACTAAAATATAATTCTTCGTTCCTTTAGAAACCATTCTGCATATAAGCTCATCTGCTTTTTCACCATCCCTTGAATAATATATGTCAATCCCCATAATTCTGTCTCTACCTTCGCTTATCCATCCAGCATTTTCACCGTCAAAAACAACTTCGATATTGCACTTTTTAATTCTTTTATACTCTGCCAATTCTTTAAGCAGACGCTCTCTCAAAATTTCAAGAGGGGCGCTTTCAAGCCCCCATCTAATTCCTATCAAATTATATCCATCTATAAGAATCTGCATCGCCTTTAAATGTATCCCTTATCCTTTGCTATTATTTCAGCTTCCTTCAATTCCTTTATAGAATTGATTCCTTTTACCTCTAAGCTGTCTTCGATTTTGTAGATATTAATCTTTTCTCCTGATAATTTAAAGATTTCAGCGACATCAGTGAGGTAAAATTCTCCCTGAGCATTATCATTGTTTATTTTTCTCAATGAAGAAAATAATTTTTTTGCTTTAACACAGTAAATACCGCTGTTAATTTCCTTGATATCTTTTTCCTCATTTGAAGCATCTTTTTCTTCAACTATTTTCAAAAAATCTCCTTTTTTATCTCTGACAATCCTACCATAGCCAAATGGTTCATCCATTTCAGTTGTCAAAATCGAAATAGTCGATTTGTTCTTTTTGTGAAATGATACAAAATCCCTTATAGTTCCTGCCTTCAACAAGGGTATATCTCCATAAAGTATGAGTATATCACCATCATAATTCTTCAAAATTTCCTCCACCTGCATTACAGCATGCCCTGTCCCAAGCTGTTTTTTCTGTAATACGTAAATTATTCCTTCTCTTCCAGTTTCTTTGATTACAAGAGAAGATTTATATCCAACAACAACAATAGAAGGAAACATATCACAAGAGGATGTGACATCGAGTGAATACCTCAACATACTTTTCCCCGCTAATTTGTGAAGCACTTTTGGTATGGAGGACTTCATCCTTGTGCCTTTACCTGCGGCAAGAATGACTGGAATTGTGCCAGTAAAAAAATTTTTATCACTGCAATAATTTTTGCCTTCCTCAGTTAAGCTGAGTTTACCCATTTTACTTTCTTTTATCAGCTTTTCTTTTCTCATTGTCTCATCAAGAATGCGTGGAAAATATTTTTGCTCATCTGGCTCAAACAAAAGGATTGCTCCTTTTTTCGAATACTCTCCAACTGCAGATAACATTCTCAATATCTTTTTCTGAATTTTTGCAAAAGGATTCGCTTCATTTTTAATTTTCAGCCGCAAAAGATTGGTAATCTTCTTCCCTACTTTTTCGATTTTCTTCGAATAATTTTTTAAAGATTTGACTGTAACCTGCGTTTTCTCTTCAGTGCCTGAATTTCTTATATACACTGTTGCACAGTAATTTTTCTCCTCATCAAAAATATTTAAATAAAGCAGTTCCGTCTCTTCTTTTTTCTTTTCTTCCCTGATTAAAAATTTATTTCCAAAAATTTCATAAACTGCATATTTAATGTCTTTTTTCAGATTTCTCCTCAATTTCTCATCTTCAGCAAATTTTTTTCTATCTGAATAATAGACATAAAAGGATTTCTTATAGCTTTCATTGAAAGGTTTTCTTAAAAGATTATCTCTCTTCTTTTTCCCAAACTTGTTTAAAAAGAAAATGTCAGCTGCCAAGCTGTTGAGTGCACTCTTCATTCCATTCCCTGTAAAAACAGGCAACAAAGCGCCGTCATTACGGTTCAAAAATCCTACAGTTATAATATGTCCACTTGCTTCATAGGCAATTCCCAAATCGATTTTTCTATTCAGGAGCAATTCACCTATTTTAGTGCTCATATTCTTATTCTTGAAAAGATTGATAGATTCAAAAGTCCTTGAAATTTCAACAGCGCTCAAATTTTCT
>RFHX01000133.1 GCA_003695725.1 Candidatus Schekmanbacteria bacterium | reverse complement strand
CAGTTTGTTAAAAGCGTTACGATTAAGTGATTAATTTTCAATAAATTACTATATTAATGGTTATATGATAATTTTTTTGTTGCAAAAATTATTTTATTTTGCATATTGGACAAAATATTTGTTATTTTTTGCCCTTCATAAACATTTAAGAATCTATTAACAAATTAAGTAAGTCATTAAAAGGTAGCAATTAATAAGATGAATAGTAAAAAAGAGAAGCTAATTTTAATCATTGTCATTGCTTTATCTGTTTTTTTTATGTCTGTAATACCATTTATTTTGATTTCATTGATTGAAAGAAATGATATAGTCTTTGAAAATTGTTATCTTGAAGAGATTAAAGATTCAGGCGGATTGGCAAAAGTGATAATCTTTTCAGAAAAGGATATCGATAAGCAATTACATTCCGGTGAGGGAGTTAAACTTATAGATTCTGAAAATAAGGAAATTTTTTTTCGCGGTGAAATATTAGAGGCAAATAAAGAAGATATGTCTGCAGATGGGAAGAAAAAGTTTTGTTTGAAAATAAAAATCAGCAAAGAAGAATCAGAAAGAATCCCTCCAGTTGGTAAAAAGGTTGCCATAGTCAAGGCAGGTTTCATAAATTTTTTTGAAATCTTTTCCTGATAAAATCATTTAATTATAATAATAGCAAAAAAAAGGGATGCTCTTGCGAGCATCCCAAAAGGCAGGAGTCAGGAACCAACCTCAACTACATAAGGCACTTCACATTTCTCGGGGAAAACATCGCCTGCCGCTCACAGCAGTCATTTGACAACCTCTCATTCTCATCTTCAACATTGACCATTTCTCAGGAACAATTTTCATCTGTCTCGGCATCATTCATCAATTCATCATCACTTCTTGGCTGTCTTCCGACTGCTATTAAGAATATATGCAGGAATCGTGCCAACTTTTCAAAAATTTTTTAAAGATATAAGATATTGAAATAAAAGAGAATTTAGAAATCGACAAAAAATTAGATCAAAAAATATAAGGTCATATGAGAGAAAAAGTCTCAAAAATGACAAAAAATTTATTTTTCGTGTCTTAAATCTAAGATTTTATCAAGAATGATATCTGCAATTTCATATTTCGGACGGCAATTGATTTCTTCAGGTTTTTTGTTTTTTGCAAGCAGTGTAACTATATTTGTATCAGATTGAAAACCTGCACCCTTTTTACCAATATCATTTGCAACTATCAAATCGCAGTTTTTTTCCTTTAGTTTTTTTGAAGCATTCTTGATTAGATTTTCCGTTTCTGCTGAAAATCCAACAAGAATCTGATTTTCTTTTTTTATTTTTCCCAATTCCTTTAAAATGTCAGGATTTTTTTTAAGGGATAAAACCGTCTTTGCATTCTCTTTCTTAATCTTTTTTGATGATTTGATTTCAGGTGAAAAATCAGAGACAGCGGCCGCTTTTATTATGATTGAAGACTTTTTAGCCCTTTTGAGCACTTCTCTTTTCATTTCTTCTGCAGATGTTATATTTACAATTTCAATATCTTCAGGCACAGGAATCGACACTGGCCCGCTGATAAGTGTTACATCTGCACCTCTTTCCTTTGCCTTCTCTGCTATGGCATAGCCCATTTTTCCGGATGAGGGATTGCTGATAAATCTGAAAGGGTCGATATATTCTCTTGTTGGACCTGCAGTTACAAGGATTTTTTCACCTTTTAGGTCTTTTTTTTTTAAAAGGATATTGCAGACTTTTTCTACGATATCATTTACATTTGCAAGCCGTCCTGTGCCGATTTCGCCGCACGCAAGCTCACCGCTTTCTGGTGGGATTACTATGATTCCAAGTTTTTTTAACGATTCGATATTGGATTGTGTGGTAGGATGATTATACATCTTTGTATTCATTGAGGGGGCTATAACTACCTTCCCGTCATAGGAAAGAAAAAAAGTCGAAAGAAAATCATCTGCTATGCCGTTTGCAAACTTACCTATTATATTCGCAGTGGCAGGCGCAACTAACAAAAGGTCTGTTTCTTTATTGAGGGCTATGTGCTTTATTTCAGTTTCAGAGGGCTCATCGAACATACCTGTTATTACATCTTTTCCAGAAAGATAACGCAGGGTAAGAGGTGTAATAAATCGGCAGGCATTTTCAGTCATTATGACTTTGACTTCTGCTCCTTTTTTAATGAATTCCCGCGTTATCTCGCATGCCTTGTAAGCGGCAATTCCGCCCGTTACTCCTAATGTTATCTTTTTCCCTTTCAACATTTTTGATTTATTTGGCATATATTTAGAGAGATTATTCGATGACTATTATCGGCTCGCCTGCGTTGACAGTTTTACCTTCTTCTGCATTTATCTCTTTGACAACGCCTTTTACTGACGCCTTCAGCTCATTTTCCATTTTCATAGCTTCGATGATTATCAGTCCATCTCCGGCTTCGACTTCATCGCCTTCTTTGACGAGGAGTTTTACGACTTTGCCGGGCATTGGTGCTTTCAATGTTTGTTTCCCCTGCGCGCCTGCTTTTTCCCTCTTTACTCTTCTTGTGCTTCCCTCTTCATAGACTTCCAATTTAAAGGTTTCACCATTTAAATCTACCGTGTAATTTCGGCTCTCATTCTTGAGATTGACAAGATAGGATTTATTGTTGGATATAATGGACAACAAATCATCCTTTAGAAAAAAGGCATCTGCAATTATGCTTTCTTCATTGTCGATTAAGATTTTGTATCCTTTGTCAGTTTTTTCAACTTCAACAGTATGTTGGTCATTGCCAATTAAAATCTCGAACATCATTTTTCACTTCATCCAATTTTATAAACGGTTTCCCCACATCTGCCATTTACCCGCTATCTTCCAGGGACTCTTGTCTTTCCTCTCAGGACTGTGATAAATCGCTTCATCTTCAAGTTTACGCATAGCGCTGATGGCTGCTGAAATCATAGCAATTTTTGCTCCTTCAGGTGAATAATCAGTCTTCTTCTCAATAAATCTTTCAATGAAATTGGTGTAAGTTTCTCCCTTTATGAAGTGTTCATTTGTAATAATCTTTTTAAGAAAAGGTATAGTGGTGCTTATACCAGTTATTGTGTATTCATTGAGAGCCCTCAACATTCTCAATCTTGCTTCTTCTCTATTTTTACCCCAGACAACGAGCTTTGAGATGAGAGGGTCGTAATGCACTGAAACAGCATAGCCGGGATAAGCGCAGGAATCCAGCCTTACGCCGCATCCCCCCGGTGTCCGGATGCTGTATATAGTCCCCGGAGAGGGGAGAAAGTTATTGTCAGGATTTTCTGCATAAATTCTACATTCCATCGATGAGCCATGTTGAAACAAATCTTCCTGCCTGAAATCGAGTTCTTCACCTGCGGCAATCCTTATCTGTTCTTGGACAATATCAATACCTGTAACAATCTCTGTGATTGCATGTTCTACCTGAAGCCGCGTATTCATTTCAAGAAAATAGAAATTCTTGTTTTCATCGACAAGAAATTCAATAGTGCCTGCATTTGTATAACCAACAGCTTTTACAATCTTCAATGCGGCTTCGCCCATTTTTTCCCTCAATTCCTCATCAACGAAGGGTGAGGGTGTTTCTTCTATTATCTTTTGATGCCTTCTCTGAATTGAGCATTCCCTTTCAAAGAGGTGGACAGCGTTTCCCTTTTCATCTGCAAGAACTTGAATTTCAATATGGCGTGGATTTTCAATATATTTCTCGATATAGACAGTTTCATCTCCGAAAGCTGACATTGCTTCTGACCGTGCCGCCCTAAGTGCCGAAGGAAGCTCATCTTTGTTTCTTACTATACGCATCCCTTTCCCGCCGCCGCCTGCTGCAGCTTTAACCATAACAGGGAATCCTATCTTTTCAGCAATAGAGAGAGCTTCATCATCATTTGTGTCATCAGTAGTGCCCGGAATTACGGGAATACCATTTTCAGTAATAAATTTCCTTGCAAATGTCTTGTTCCCCATTTTTTCTATTACATCCGCAGGCGGTCCAATGAATTTGATATTT
>RFHX01000132.1 GCA_003695725.1 Candidatus Schekmanbacteria bacterium | reverse complement strand
TTCCCATTTTTTAGATCGATGTCCTCGATTTTTCCTTTTATTTTCTTATGCTTCTTGCCTAAATTTGTTTTGTGTTTTTTAGCAGGCAAGTTTTGTTTATGTGCCTTTCTACTTTTGACCTGATTTTTATTCTTTATTTTCTTTACATCTTTATGAATATGTTTCTTTTTTGCTATCCCCTCAACAGGGATGATTAAGAGCAAAGCAAAAAAGAAAATCAATAGATTCGTGATAATTTTTCTCATTCTGTCTCCAATGTTACAAAAAATGTGTTACTGCCTCGTTTGATAAGTACAAGAGCAATGCCTCTTTCATTTTTCTTCAGAGCTTTTTTAAATTCAGAAATTGTATTAGTCTGCCTCTTATTGACTTCAAGTATTCTGTCACCCCTTCTAATTCCTTTATCTTCTGCCTGACTTGAATCATACACATCAACGACATATAACCCTTCTTCCTCACCAATATCCATTCTGTTGGCTTCTTTTGCTGTAAAATATTCAATTCGCATACCAAAAATATTCAATCCTTTTTCCTGCTCAGATGATTCTTCTATCAAAAGCTCATCTTTCAACTCTCCTAATACTACAGGGAATACAATCTTTTTCCCATCGCGCATTACTGTAACATTTACTTTTTTACCAACTCTTCTTCTTGCAACAATCAAAGGTAAATCATTGGAGTCTTTGATATCAACACCATCAAAATTAATGATAATATCACCCCTCTTAATCCCGGCTTTATCCGCCGGTCCATTGGGGGTTACTTCAGAAACCAACGCTCCTGCAGGTTTATCAATCTTAAAAAATTCAACCATCTCCGGCAAAACTTTTTGTATATAGACGCCAAGCCATCCTCTCACAACTCTTCCACGTTCTTTGAGCTGTTGGAAAACCTCTCTTGCAAGATTAATTGGAATTGCAAAACCAAGATTCTGCACACCCTTGAAAATGAGAGTATTTATACCTACTACTTCACCCCTTTTGTTAACCAATGGACCACCGCTATTGCCAGGATTGATGGGAGAGTCTGTCTGGATAAAATTATCATATGGTCCTGCACCAACAACTCTTCCTTTGGCGCTTACAATGCCCACTGTAACAGTTTCCTCGAGCCCGTATGGATTCCCTATTGCCATTACCCATTCGCCGACTTGTAATAAATCGGAATCGCCAAGTTTTGCGGCAGGAAGCTTCCTGTTTGCATCAATCTTTATCAGTGCAATGTCTGTCTTTATATCTTTTCCAACAATACGAGCTTTATACTCCTCTCCGCTTGCAAGAGAAACATTGATAGTGGAAGAGCCTTCTACTATATGATTGTTTGTCAATATATAGCCATCCTTATCAATTATTACACCGGAACCAAGATTTTTTTTATCGCTATGAGGCCTTTTCCTCCTAAACTTATCAAAAAAATCTTTTAAGGAATTGCCGTTTTTGTCACTATGATATTTTTCCCTACCCTTTGAAATACTTTCTGAAAAGGTATAAATACTTACAACTGATGGCTTTACCTCCTTTGCAATCTCAACAAATGAAAGGGCATCTTTCTTCTCATTTGCCCTCAGCGCAGGGGTATAGCAAATCACAAAACAGAGAAGTAGATAAAAAAAAAGCGTTGCTATACCTGATTTAGCAGTAAATAGTTTCATCTTCAAAACTTTAAAACCCTTTCAAAAAAATCAAATTCAATATGACTATACTTCAAGAAAATTTCATTATCAACAATTAGTTTTTTCCTCTCTGAAATAGGATAAAAAGCATAAAAAGGAGAGAAAAAATAATGCAACAGAATGCAAAGACATCTCCATATGTTGAATAAAATGTCTTTATTCTAATCTCAGAAATAGGGTAACAAAAAATATCTTCTTTAAAAATATCTGTTTTCTTGATTATTTCGCCAACTGGGGAAATAACCCCTGAAATACCGGTATTTGCTGACCTTATCAAAAACCTTCTATTCTCTATAGCTCTGAATACGCCATTGGAAAAATGCTGTTGGGGTGCTGAAGTCTCTCCAAACCAAGCATCATTCGTCACATTCAAAATAAATTGTGCCCCTGCTTTTACGAATCTTCTTACAAGGTCGGGAAATATAATTTCATAACAGATAATAATTGAAAACTTTTTATCTTTATATTCAAACACTTTTGTCTCACTACCTTCATCGAAACTTCCAATCGTTCCAATAATTTTATCAAAGGCAGTGATTCTCAAAAGATTTTCAAGAGGAATATATTCTCCAAAGGGGACAAGATGAATCTTATCATATCTTCCTGCAATTCCTCTATTTGCAGTAAATAAAAAAACGCTGTTGTAAATTTTCTCATTACCAGAAAATTCATCAACACCAAGAGCGCCGCTCAAGAGCATAATATTTTTCCTTTTGACAAAATCTTCAACCATCTCGGTATATTCTTTCTTTCGCTCCGGGAAAAAGGGAAGCGCTGTTTCTGACCACAACACCATTTCTGGACTACAATTGGATATCAAACTCTCTGTCAAAGAGAAATGTTTATACAAGTTGGATAGAATCTTCTCCTCATCCCATTTTAAATCTTGTTCTATATTGCCCTGCACGACACCAATACTGAAAGAATCTCTATTCGATAGAATCTTCTTGACTTCCCCTATTCTTACATTGCCATAAATAAGGACAATAATAAGTATAAGAATAGAAATTGATAAAAAGGAAAATCGCTTAAGGATATGCAATTTCATCTCACGAGAGGATAGAAGAAAAAAAAGAGCAACATTAAAAAGGACAATCAAGAAAGAGATGCCATAGATGCCTGTAATATCGCTAAATTGAATTAGTTTCAACATTCTCCACTGAGAATAACCAAGAAGCGCCCATGGAAAGCCTGTAAGTAAATGCCCCCGCAAATATTCCAATGTTACCCATAAAAAAGGAGAAACTGTCAAAGCCGCCTGTTGGCTGAATTTTTTTTCAACTATACTGTAAATCATAAAGAAGCATCCCACATAAAGCGCCAAATAGGCAGAAAGAAGGAAAAGAAAGAAAAAGGAAAGATACAAGGGAATACCCCCATAATAATACATCGAATTTGTTACCCAATATATCGTTCCTGAAAAGGCGGCAAATGCCGAAAACCAAGCAATATAAAAGGAAGATAAAGGTTTTTCTCCCTTTACTGAAAAGAAAAGAGGAATCAGGCAAAACCACGCAAAAATTGAAAGGTTGAAATCAGGAAAACTCAGAATAAAAAGAAGGCTGCTAAACAATGAAAGAAATATTTTTGTAATCATGTTTTTCGATGAAATAAAATTCATTTTATCTGTAAAGCCCTTTTATTTTCTTCTTCAATCCCATTTAGCTGCCTAAATTTCCTACTATATCAACAAAGCTAAAAAAATTTGACAATAAAAAAAAGTTATGAAAAAAAGCTATCCATGAAAAAATTTGTCCCAGATTATATACTAAGTATAACTCCTTATAATCCCGGAAAACCAATAGAGGAAGTCGAAAGGGAATTTGGGATAAAAGACCCTGTCAAACTTGCATCCAATGAAAACCCTTTAGGGCCTTCTCCAAAAGCGCTAAACGCTCTAAAAGGATATCTCAAAAAAGCATCCTTCTATCCAGACAGTCACTCATATTATCTAAAGCAACAGCTTGCCGCAAAGTTTAAAGTTTCTGAAAACAATATAGCTGTAGGCAACGGCTCAAATGAGCTTTTGGAATTTCTTTGTCGAGCTTTTATAAAACCCGGTGTAAGCGCTGTAATGGCAGACCAAGCATTTATGGTCTATAAGATGCTCGTACAGGCAACAGGCGGTGAAAAAATAATAGTACCTCTACGAAATCATACCCATGACTTAAAGGCAATGTTGAATGCAGTGAGGGATGATACCAGAATAATATTTATAGCCAATCCCAATAACCCGACAGGAACAATCGTAAAAGAAGATGAGTTTGAAGAATTTCTCTTTTCTGTGCCGGAAGATGTAATAATAGTCTTAGACGAAGCTTATGCCGAATATGTATCCGATGAAGAATATCCTAATTCTATCGAACATTTCTCACGCAGGAAAAATTTGGTCATTTTGCGAACATTTTCAAAAATATACGGTCTTGCAGGATTGAGAATAGGATATGCTATTGCTAGCGAAGAGATAATAGACATATTAAACAGAATTAGACAACCTTTCAATGTCAATTCAGCAGCCCAAACAGCAGCGCTTGCAGCACTTTCAGATGAAGAACATATAAATCGAAGCATTGAAGTAAATGAAGCAGGAAAAGATTTTCTTTACAAAGAGCTTGAAAAGCTGAACCTTGACTTTGTGCCAACTGAAGCTAATTTTATTCTTATTGACTGTAAAGCAGATTGCGATGAAATTTTCTTAAAACTCCTAAAACTTGCTGTCATCGTAAGGCCTATGAAGGGATATGATTTTCCAACATCGATCAGGGTAACTATCGGAACGGCTAAGGATAACAAGAGGTTTATCTCTTCTCTCGAAAGAATATTAAATTCATCAGGATAAAGAAATTAAGAAAGATCAAAGAATTGATTTTTTCTGCTTCTTCTCAATGTACTTTAAAATAGTGCTTCTTACCTTTTCGTATTTTGCTTCAACTTCTACAGGAATGTTTTGAAAATTTGGTGTTATATTTTTTAGTTTGTCTTCATGGTATTTCCGTTTGAAATCTGTAAATTTCAAACCGTGTGCCGTTGAAATGACAACTACCTTATCCTTCTTTTTGATTACCCCCTTCTTAACCAACTTTATGAGAGCAGCCAATGCAACACCTGTATGAGGACAATTAAAAAGTCCTGTTCTATCACCCATTGCTGCTGCATCTGCAAGCTCCTGTTCGCTTGCCTCCTCTACAATCCCGTTAAAGTCAATAAGTGTCTGTATCGCTTTTTTTACACTCACAGGGTTGCCGATTTGTATAGCGCTTGCAAGAGTCTTCTTTGCCTTTATCGGTTTAAATTCTTTGAAGTTCTTCAAATAGCTTCTGTATAGAGGATTTGCCTTTTCAGATTGAGCACATACCAACCTTGGAAGTTTTTTAATCATATAAAGATCCTTCATTATCATAAAACCCTTACCAATTGCACTTATATTGCCAAGATTGCCGCCCGGAATTATGACCCAATCAGGGACCTTCCAATCGAACTGCTGTGTCAGCTCAATACTGACCGTTTTTTGCCCCTCTATACGAAGTGAATTCATTGAGTTTGCAAGGTAAATATTATTCTTGGATGTAATCTCCTTGACAATCTGCATACAGCCGTCAAAATCAGTATCGAGAGACAATGTCAAAGCGCCGTTTGCAATGGGCTGAATTAACTGGGCGAGGGAAACTTTATTTTTAGGCAGAAAGACAATTGCCTGAATTCCTGCAGCAGCGCAATAGGCAGAAAGAGCAGCCGATGTATCGCCTGTCGAAGCACAGGCAACTGCAATTATATCCTTTCCATCTGAAATCATCTGCTTTACCATAGACACAAGGACGGTCATTCCAAGGTCCTTGAAGGAGCCTGTATGGCTGTTTCCACACTGCTTTACCCAGAGGTCTTCAAGGCCTAATGCATCACCCAATCTCTCTGCCCAAAAAAGATTGCTACCGCCTTCATACATTGAAACTATATTGTCATTATCCACGACAGGACAAACCAATTCCTTTTTGCCCCAAACACCACTACCGTAGGGCCATTCCGTCCTCCTGTAACGTTCATCAAAGAGCTTCATCCACTGCCATGCAGTCCTCTTCTTTTTGAGAATACTTATATCGTGTACGACTTTGAGAAGGTCGCCACATTCAGGGCAACTGTAAATAATTTCATCGAGGTTATATTTGCCCGGACATCCATTGATACACTGAAACCATGCTTTATATTCGCTCACCTTCTACACCTCTTTTCTTCTTCTCTTCTCTAAAAATTCACTCTGAAGTCTCTTCACAAAGTCAGAGCGTTTATTATAAAGTCTTTTATGTTTCCTTTTTTCTGCTTTTGACATAACATATGAAGTAATGATAGGCAATGCAACAGAAAAATCAATGTATGATACAACTGCATTAGGAAGCATATCACTATCTATTTTCCCCCAAGAAACTGCCTCAGAAGGTGTAGCGCCTGAAAGTCCTCCTGTATCTGCGCGTGCATCAGTTATTTGAACAAAATAATCGTGTCCCTGTTCCTCAAGGCCTAAAAACTGCTGAATTTGCGGCTCTGTTTGGAGAATAAAATTTTTAGGAGCTCCTCCACCAATGATTACTGCAGCCGATTTCCCATTGTTTCTTTTGATATCTAATACTATTGCAGCAGTTTCATTGATATCATCCCAAACATTTAGTTTTAATTTTACTTTATCCAAATATTCTTCTGCAATGGCTAACCCAATTGAGCTGTCTGCTGGTGACGGGGTATAAACAGGCACTTCATATTCATATGCAGTGGAAAGAATAGATGATGGAGGCATATTGCATAATTTTTCCCTCTCTCTGAGATACTTCCCTATCAGATAATGAAGTTCTGCTGTTCCCATTTCTCTTTGAAATTCATCCTCATTAAATATTTTTGTCAAAAACTTATCTGTCGAAAGTAGGACATCATAATCCATTAATATATCATAAATTCGGACAACTTTATTTTTTTTAAGCTCAACATCATCTACAAAGGGACTTCCCTTATGAAGCATCAAGCCCAAAGCATGATGGGCATCATGATAAAGATTAGCTCCTGTGGAAGCAATCCAATCAATAAAGCCAGCTTCTATCATTGGTATTATACAAGATCTCCCCAATCCAGCAGGCGTAAGGGCGCCTGAAAGACTCATACCTACTGTTACACCTTCCTTAAGAATCTTGTTTGCTAAAAGTTTACAAATCTCTTGGAGCCGCGCCCCATTGTATGCATTGAAATGTTTATCTACTAATTCTATGACTGAAATATCAGTATTTATTGGCTCAGGATTGATTTCTTCCCCGCTTAAAAAACGATTTTTTTCTGACATTTCTCCCTCCTTTCAAGCATTATCTAAATCAGCAGAAAACTTTGCTACTCAAAAAATTTTGGAACCAAAAAATAAAAAGTGCCTTTTAAAAATCCATTAACTTATCCTGTTTATTATTTGACAGGAATTATGAAAATCTGTAAGCATTATTTAATGTACGGAATAAGCTAATATCAAGGCACAGCAGACGGTTTGTTATTTATCAGAAAATCAGGTCAAGTCAAGGGAAACTTCGGATATGACAATTGCATTGACAAATAAAAATTCTTTTTTTAGAAGTGGGCAGTCAATTTTCTTATTTTGAAAAACAATTCGTTACTTTAATCAATTAGGAATATTGTAATGATTATTGGTGAAAGAAAACCCATAAAAGAAATTCTTGCAATGATAAAAGATTGCAACCGAATAATTATTGCAGGTTGCGGGACTTGTGTTGCAGTATGCCTTGCAGGCGGTGAAAAACAGGTAAAAGTCATTGCAGGAGCACTTAAATTAGCAAGAAAGCTCGAGGGGAAAGAGCTTGAAGTCATAGAAATAACTGTAGAAAGGCAGTGCGAAAAAGAATTTATTGAAGAAATAAAACCCTTTATATCTGATTCAGATGCAATTGTTTCATTAGCTTGCGGCATTGGCGCTCAAACGCTCACCGAAAACTATCCTGAAATAATAACTTATCCGGGATTAAATACCACCTTCATTGGTGCACCTGCCGAACATGGCATCTGGAAAGAAACCTGTCGCTCCTGCGGAGATTGTCTTTTAGGTATAACAGGCGGTTTATGTCCTATTTCAAGATGCTCGAAAAGTTTGCTTAACGGCCCCTGCGGCGGAAGCAAAAATGAAAAGTGCGAAGTAAACCAAGAGATTGACTGCGTATGGCAGTTGATTTACAAACGGCTCAAAGAGTTGAATAAGTTAGACCAAATTAGAGAAATACAAAAACCAAGAGAAAGAAGGACAAAAGATAACGGCATACCACGAAAAATAATAAGAGAAGATGCAATGTTATAATTTTGAAGACTATGAAACTTACCGAACTATTTGAAAAAAATACTTTTGTCAAAACAGTAGAGCTGGAACCTCCAAAAGGAACGGATACGAAAATTTTTTTGGAAAAAGCTGATTCATTAAAAGAGAGTGTCCAGTTTTTCAATGTAACCGACCAGCAAAGCGCTGTTATGAGGGCTGGGTCTTTAATAGGATGTTCCATCTTGAAAGAAAAAAATCTTGAACCCATATTGCAGATTTCCTGCAGGGACAGAAACAGAATTGCATTGCAGTCAGACCTTTTGAATGCAGCAATTCTTGGGATAGAAAATGTGCTTGTCATTACGGGGGACCATCCTTATTTAGGAGACCATCCTGATGCAAAAGCTGTCTTTGACCTCGATTCAGTCCAACTCCTTCAGGCAATCGAGAGGCTCAACAATGGAGAAGATATGGCAGGAAATAAACTCGAAGGTAATTTTTCCCTTTGTTGCGGTGCTGTTTTTACCCCATCGGCTGACAATCCTGAACTTGAACTCATAAAAATCGAAAAGAAGATAAAAGCAGGTGCAAAATTCTTCCAAACGCAGGCAATATTTGATGTTGAATCCTTTAATTCAATTATGAATTCAGTCAAAGATTTCAATATACCTGTTATGGCAGGCATACTTATATTGAAATCTGAAAAGATGGCTAATTTTATGAATCGTCAAATAGCAGGAATAAAAGTGCCTGAAGAAATAATCAAAAGAATGGAAAAAGCTGAAGATAAGAGAAAAGAAGCAGTAGATATTGCCGTTTCGATTATCGATGAAGTCAAAGACAAATGTCAGGGAATTCATATAATGGGGCTTGGATGGGAAGATTTAATTCCTGAAATTATACAAAAATCCTCTCTCTAAATTCAAAACTCCAAAAAGTTAATCCTTTTAGAAACTCACAAAGAAGTATCTTCGCACAAAAAAACAAAGATTTTTTAAAAGATTAGGCAAGGAATTTTACGAATCAATCACTATTAGACCTATAAATTTCCTCAAATTCATCTGCCACATTTTTGAATGCTTTAAGAACTGCCGGATCAAAATGCTTTTCAGAATCTGTTCTTCCGTCTCCCTGCACTAATATTTTCATCGTCTCGGTGTGGGAAAGAGATTTTTTGTACGGCCGTTCGCTTCTCAATGCATCATATTGGTCGCAGATCATCACAATTCGTCCCTCAATAGGAATATTTGTGCCGCTTATTCCCCGAGGATATCCGGAACCATCCCATTTTTCATGATGATTGAGAGCAATCGAGGACGCCATATTCATTATCTCATTTGTTGAATGTCCCAAGATATCTTCACCTATTATTGTATGGGTTTTCATAATCTCAAATTCTTCCTTCGTAAGCGGACCTTTTTTGAGAAGTATGGCATCAGGTATCCCAACTTTTCCAATATCATGCATCTTGCTTGCTACTGCAATATTTTCGATGAAATCAGCTGAAAGCTTCATTTCCTTAGCAAGACATCGAGTATATAGACTCATTCTTGAAATATGATTTCCTGTTTCCTGATCTCTATATTCAGCAGCAATACCTAATCGCTGTATCAACTCTCTGCTTACTGTTTTTAAATTTTCCATTGTTTTTTCAAGTTCCTTTGTTTTTTCAGCAACTGCTCTTTCAAGTGATCTTTTATATTCCTTCTCAAATTTTACCAAACGATAATATTCCACTGCCCTCTGGACTGACGCCTTTAAATAATCATGCCGAAAAGGCTTTGCCAAAAAATCGAAGGCGCCTGCTTTTATTGCCTGAATCGCCATATTCATCTCAGGGAATCCTGTCATTAATATGACTGGAATATCCCTATTCATATTCTTTATTTTCTCTAAAAACTGAAGCCCCGACAAACCGGGCATCTTAACATCTGTCAACACTAATGAAACATTATTTTTTTTGATTTCATCAATAGCTTCATGAGCAGAAGAAAAGGTCATAACTTGATATTCTTCACTGTTGAGGATTAAAGATATTGAGTCCCTAACAATCTTTTCATCATCGACTACGACTATCTTTGCAGGTAGGTTACCTTTCATTCTACACCACATTAAAG
>RFHX01000131.1 GCA_003695725.1 Candidatus Schekmanbacteria bacterium | reverse complement strand
TCCATTATTCTGATAATTATGAAAGTATTTGCACCTATACTGTGTGTGGCAAGTGCAGTAATTACGGCAATATAGCCGATAATCAGCCCTTTACACCAACATAGAGATAGTTTGGGAAGAATCCTCAACGATTCTTTGTAAAGACTGTATAAGAGATAGATGAAAGCAATTAGCCCAATGATTCCTGTTTCCATAAGTATTCTCACATATTGTGCATCACGAAACTTGTAGCCGGTAATTCCGTAGCCAAAAAAAGGATGTTTTATAAAATCCTTTCCACTTTCAAGCCATGCATTTATTCTTTCAGAAGTAGATGTATCAATTCTCATCCCTGCTATTTTGAGCTGTTTTGCTTGGGGAGGCTGTTTAAATGTATATTCAACTCTTTCATAAGCAGGTTTTGGCAGGAAAAAAGGCATAAGTATAATTATAAGAAGCGCTGTTGCTACAACAGCAATTCTTTTTCTTACATAATAGAGAATAATGCATGATGCAGGAATAAATGCAAGATATGAGCTTCTTGATAGTGTATATACAAAGGGAAGAAAAATAATCCCCATTAAAAACAATGTAATTCCCTTCTCTTTCCACCTCTTTGAAAAAAGAAAAATTCCTGCAGAAATAAAGAAGAGTATCAGAAGATAGCCGCCAAGTGTATTTGGTTCGCCTGTTTCACCTTCAAATGGAGCAGAAACACGCTTGCCTGCCGGAATTTGATAAAGCCCATATATGCAAATGATTATACAAGTTGAAAATACAGCATAAAGTATCTTTTTTATATCTTTCAAATTATCGATATTGTTTACAACTATGAAGTAGATGACATAATATTCAAAATATTTAAGGACATAAAAGAAGCCTGACATTACAGAAACATCATTCCTAAAAATACCAAAGATAGTCGATAAGACACAAACGCCAATGTAGTAAAAAATTGGCTTATTCAATGGTGTTTTGGCAATCAAGCCAATTTCCTTGTAGATTGCTGTTTTCGTAAACCATGAAAGACCTAAAAGTAGAAGCAAAATATCCTCGAATCTTATAACTACAGTTCTGCCAAGTTCAATATCCCCTGATCCAAGAGTTGTTATAGTGATTTCCGGAGAAAGAAGCATTGAGAAAATTACAAAGTAGAGAGCAATTTCATTGCTTATAAAAGAAACAATAATAATAAAAAAGGCGGCGCCTATAAAAAGGGATTGATTGGCAGGAAGAAAAACTATTACAAGAGATACGATTGCTGCAAATAAAAAGAACAGGGGTATATATATATTGTTTCCACTTAACAAGCGGTTCATAGTTTAGATTTGGAATGTTACTCTATATTCATCTTAATATTTTCAGTTGTGGTATTTTTCAGTGAGTATCTATTTTGGAATTTTTTCTCACTCTTACATCCACCTGTTTGCCATAATATGCCTATTACAATCAGCAGAACAATAATCGCAGAGATGATAATCTTTGTTAACTGTTTGCTGTCCAAAGAACTAATGAATTTTCTCAAATTTTCTTTAGTAAAGAAAGATTCCAATTTTGAGAAAAATCTGCTGATTGTATCTATAAATCTGCTCTCAGGAGGTTTGTTAGAATCCTCTGTATAGCTCTTATATCCAAATTTAAAATACTCCGGATTCACATCAGGTTTAAGCCCAAGGAGTACAATGCCAATGACATTCGCTTTTACATTGGATAAAATATTTTTCGCCCGCTTCAATCCGGAACGGGCAATTTTGCCTGCACGATAGACCAATAAAACAGCGTCCGTCTTTGCGCCTAAGATCACAGCATCTGTAACAGGAAGGACAGGAGGTACATCAATAATTATTAGATCAAAATATTCTTTAATCTCTTCAATAAGTTCTTCAATCCCCTGAGCATTCAAAAATTCTGAAGGATTTGGAGGAATATGGCCGCAAGTAATTATAGAAAGATTATCAAGTCCCGGTGTTTGAAAAAGTTGTTCAAACTGAAGATTGCCTAACATCATATCGATAACTGTACGCACAGAATTCTTCCAGTGGCTGTTCCCTATTATAATATCTGTCAATCCCGGTTCCTTCTCTAAACCAAATACCTTATGGAGACGAGGTTTCCGTAAATCACCTTCGATTAGGAGCACTTTTTTACCAAGTTGAGCAAGCGTAATTCCAAGATTTATAGCAACAGAAGTTTTACCTTCACCCAAAGAGGCGCTTGTGATCGTTATAGTTTTGTATTTCTTTTCAAGGAGCATAAATTGAATATTTGTCCGCATTGCCCTGTAACTTTCAGAAAGTATGGAAGAAGGGGCAAAGTGGGAAATCAGTTTGGAATAAAGGTCAATCGTTTCTGCATCCAAGTTTTCCTGAACAGCTCCTGACTGCTGAATTTCACTTATCAACTCCTCATTTCCCACATCAGGAATTACGCCAGTAACAGGAATATCGAGATATTGCTCGAGGTCTTCAATTGTGCCAATTGAAGTATCCAAAGTTTCAATTATGAGCGCCATTACAAAGCCAAGGAGAAGTCCTATAAAGAGTCCTACTGCCGTCTTTTGCGAAATACTCGATGGATTAGTAATTATCGGTTCTTCAAATGCAGGCTTCACAATTGTCACTTCGTCAACCTTTTCCGCTTCCTTTATCAATGCTTCCTGATACTTAGTCTTCAATTGACTGAATAACTCTCTATTGACTTCCACTTCATTTCTTGCTCTCGCAATTGAAAGTAAATCTTCCGGCTTTTCATAGATTGCCTTATCGACCTCTTTTATCCTCGATAGGATATCCTCCTTCTTATAATTGAGAACCTCAACTTTCTTTTTAATCTGTTGTTCCATTTCATTGACAATACTTCTAATTTTTTCTTCCAATTCTTTCAGTGGCGGATAATCATCATTATATTGTTCTCTCAAATCTTTCCTTTTTAGCAGGAGGTCTAAAAGTTCTCTGTTCAACTCATATAAATGCGAATAATAATCAGGCGTGTAGATTCTTCCGAAATCCTCATCAATCGTCTGTCCCTTCTCAAGAATTGCCAATTGTTTTTCTGCTTCAACCAACTCTTCTGCAACTTTGCGGTATTCATCACGAAGCGAACTCTTTTCTTTAAGCAAACTGTCATAATAAAGAGAATCTTCGGACATAATGCCGTTTCTTTGTTGAAGATTCTTGAGCTTTTCTTCAGATTCTCTCAGTTGTTTGCCGACTATTTTCAATTGTGATTCAATAAATTTTCGCGCTTCAGTAACTTGAGCGTTTCTTTCTTTTCTGTTTTCTTCTTTATAAACTTCTGCAACGGTATTTGCCAATAATGTTGCATCTTCAGGATTTTCCGATTCAGCATAGATATTGATTATATTGGTATCTTCTTCCTGCTCTGCTTCCACACTGTCTTGAAGCTCGGAAATGATTTCAACATATTTTGGATTCTTTCTTATCTCTTCTGTTTTAAGATTCTTTGGAACAAATCCTAATCTTTGGGCAACCTTTTCCATAATGCGATAACTTGTAATAACTACGGATTGTGTCGCAATGTCATCCCATGTTGACCATGAAACAACTTCAGTCAAAAGTCCTGTCAAACTTGTTGCCCTTTCAACTTTAACGCTTGCTGTTGCTTTGTAAAGTGGAGTTGGACGCTGAATAAGAGAGAAAAGAAAGGTAAGAAAACCCACAAGCAGTGTTACAGAGATAATTATAAATCTTCTTTTTCTGATAATTCGCCAATAATCGCGCAAATCAAGTTCATATTGTGCCATTAACTTTCCCTGTAAACTATCTCGTATTTCTTATTAAGTCGTAAATATAAAATGGCTGCAATCCCTCATTTATAGTCCTTAAAACAGGCGCAATCTTCTGCAATATTTTATCGAGACGCCCTATAGCCGTATCGGGCACATAAACGATATCACCCGGTTTAAGTTCAAAATTGGATATATTTCCTTCCTGTGCTTTATTTGAGAGTTTACCAAGATTTACCGTTATTACTTTGGGGCTATTGAGAGGGCCACGAATAATCTTCACATTGTCCTTGACCGCAAAGATTGTGAAATCTCCCCGTGACGCAATTGCTGAAAGGAGATTCATCTTTCCATTGACCATCTTAACAATCCCCGGAGATTTGACTTCTCCTAAGACATAAACATTCTCCTCTCCTTTTTTGGGAATGAAAATGAAATCATCATCTATTATTTCAATATCAAATCTGTCGTCTCCCTTTTCTACTAAACTTACGAAGTCGATTGGAAGTATCCTGCCATTCCTTATAATATATGCCCTTTCAAGGTCTGCTAAAGGCAAAAGTCCGCCTGCCAAGGAGAGCGCCTGCCGAAGAGAAATTGGAAATTTAATTGTATAAGCGCCTGCATTTCTAATCTCTCCAAGAATATAAAAGCGCTTGCTCTCATAACTCTGAATAGAAACCACAACCTGAGGATTTTTAACATATTTGGAATACGCCTTTGCCAACTTTTCACGAGCTTCGCCAATAGTTAGTGAAGCAACCTTGACGCGTCCTATCAAGGGGAGAAAGATGCTTCCATCTTCCTCCACTATTGTGCCTCCCCGCGCAGCAGATATTCCATCTGTCCCAAGCTCAGGATGTTTCCATACAGAAACTAAAATACTGTCGCCTATGCCTATTCTATAAACATTTTTTCTTTCAGTTAAAGGTTTTAGATTATAGTCTATACCCTTATCTATTGAACTTTCCCTAACAGGATTAAGGGTAGTACTATTGACTGATGAAGTTTCAATTCCTTGAGATAATTCATTTTGGGGCATTCTATTGTCTTCAACACTTTTACAAGCAGAAAGAATACATATTAAGAAAAGGATAATGTGAAATATTAAAATTTTTCTCATTGCCATAAATCCGTAAATTTACATACTTATATTATATCATTATACATCGTCATTTATGCAATTATTTCAAAGGCATTAACTTATAAGGTCTTCATAAAAGACAGGCGCAACGATATAAACGAGCGTATCTTTGTTCAAATCCACGATTTCAGTTTCTTCTAATTTATTCCCCTGCGCATCATAAAGTATTTCCACTTTTGGTTTTAAGGGACTCAATGGATTGACCTCAATTACCCGTCCAACTTTATTTGAGCTTAAAAGGACATAGCTTCCTACGGGAAAGGCTGACCATTCGCTGACAAGAGCTTTAATCACATCTTTTGAAAAAGACTTCTTATAACTGTTTATGATCATTTTAACAGCATCGAAAGGCGTCATCCTTCCACGCTGTGGGCGAGTGTGTGTAAGGGCTTCATAAATATCTGTAATACCTACAATTTCTGGCAACAATCCTATACTTTCGCCGCTTAATCCCTTTGGATATCCGCTTCCATCAAGGCGCTCATGCTCTCGGTTAACTATTGTTGCCAGCCATTCATATTCAGAACCCAATGCATCGAGAACAAACTGTCTGCTGTAAATCGGATGTTTTCTAATCTCTTCCCTCTCATTTTCAGTAAGTTCTTCCCTCTTATCAATAATTTCTGAAGGAATCTTCGCAAAACCTATATCATGAATCATTGCGCCAATCAGAAGTTGCCTCAATCTTTCTCCAGTAATTCCCAAAGCCATTGCAACTTTTAAACTTAAAATAGCTACATCGACTTGATGCTGTATCAAATTAAAGGACGCAGATTGATAAAAAAGGGCTTTGGCAATCAAGGAAGAATTGGGGTCTTGTATATCCCTAATGAATTTTTCTGCTACATCTTTTATGCCATCTATATCAATCTTATTCTTTTCCAGAAAAAGATTTAAAGACCCCTTCAAAACATCAAGAGCATTTCGGTAAATTTCCGCTGATTTATCATTTTCATTAGTTTCAACAAGCGATTTTTCTTCATCGTAGGATACTTTGTGTCTTTTAAATTCTATATCATCAAATGTGTCAGCACCTGCCGATTCTTTTCCAAAAAAATTTTTATCTATATTTAGAGATTTTGGCTTTCTCAACTCTTTTTTATTTTTTTCAATCTTTTTGTCTTCAAATGTAGGAAATTCGTTATTTACTCCATCAAGAGAAATCTCAGTTTCCCTTTTTTCCTCTTTACCACTGCCCTTATCTTTTAAATTTTTCCCTTTATTTACTAATTCGCTTGCCCTAACCATTGAGAATCCTCTTTTATTAAATTTGCGCTACTTCATTGACCAATACAGTATCTATTTGTTCGCATCCTTTTTCATAGCCTGCCAATAGAGCTAAATCACAGATATTATTTATCAAACGAGGTATCCCACCGCTCAATTCATAAATCAAATCAAGGGACTCCTTTGTAAAAATTCCTCTCTTTGCTCCGCTCTTCTTCAGCCGTAGTGTAATATACCCTACTGTTTCTTCATATGTTAACGGCTTCAATTCACATTTTACAGAAATTCTTTGTTCAAGCTGAGGAATCCTGCTTATCTTAGTCCTCAATTCAGGTTGTCCTGCAAGCAAAATCGTCAGCAAATATCTATCGTCAAGTTGAAAATTCAAAAGTAAACGAATCTCGTCAAAAATTTCATTATTTTTGATTATATGCGCTTCATCAATAAATATTACAGTATCCTTGCCTCTCTTGAAATTGTTCAATAAATTTTCATTTAGCGAATGGATAATATCAAGTTTATCTTCAGGGATATCTTCAACACCTATTTGGTATAGAATTTCCTTTTGAAGGTCAATTGTATCGAGAGAGGGATTGCCAATAAGTCCAATTTCATATTTTTCACTATCAAGAGAATGAATAAGTGTTCTAATCAACAGAGTCTTTCCACATCCCGGCTCACCGCAAATCATTACTGCACCTTTTCGATTTTGAATTGCAAAAAGAGATCTTCTCAAAGTGGTTTCGTGGGAAGACGAAGGAAAATAGAAAAAAGGGTCAGGCACATTATCAAAAGGAAATGCATTGAGCTCATAGTAATCTTTATACAATTTCGAAAACTCCCATCAATAATTTATTTAAATTTAACAAATAGTTATCGTTAATTTTAAAAATTTCTTTTAATAAAATCCTCCCCTCTTTCAATATAACAATATAC
>RFHX01000130.1 GCA_003695725.1 Candidatus Schekmanbacteria bacterium | reverse complement strand
TATATAAATGTTGGAAAAAATATTTAAAATCTCAGAAAAAGGTTCATCTATAAGAAAGGAATTAACAGCCGGCACTGTAACATTTATGACCCTTTCCTATATAATCTTCGTTCAACCCGCAATATTGAGTAATCCCGATGGTCCGGCAATGGATTTTGGCGCCGTTATGACAGCCACCTGTATAGCAAGCGCCATTGCTACCTTTCTGATGGCATTTATGGCCAATTACCCTATTGCTTTGGCACCTGCAATGGGGCATAATTTTTTCTTCGCTTTTACAGTTTGCGGCGCTGCCTCGATAGGAGGAATGAATTTTCCTTGGCAAGCAGCACTTGGCGCAAATTTCACTGCAGGAGCAATCTTTATTATCATATCTCGCTGGGGAGTAAGAGAAAAGCTTCTCAATGCAATACCTGAATCATTGAAACATTCTATTGCTGTGGGTATAGGACTGCTCATCGCATTTATAGGTTTTCAATGGGGAGGAATTGTGATAGGAAATCCGGGAACTCTTGTTACAATAGGCAATCTCAAAGCATCATATACTCTTCTATCGATTGGAGGAACATTTCTCATTGCAATACTGATGTCATTGAGGATAAGCGGAGCAATCTTTTGGGGGATGCTTGCAACTGCTGTTGCAGGAATTCCTCTTGGTATAGTAAAATATCAGGGAGCAGTAAGTCTTCCTCCATCGATTAGTCCAACATTTCTTAAATTGGATATTCTTTCTGTGTTTGAACAAAAAGGATTTATTACTGTCATTTTAATATTTCTTCTACTTGCAATGTTTGACACGGTCGGCACACTTGTTGGAGTAGCAGACAGAGCAGGACTTTTAAAGGATGGAAAGCTTCCAAATGCAGAAAAAGCATTACTTGCCGATGCAATTGGTACTACAACCGGCACTTTGCTTGGTACATCTACAGTTACTTGCTACATTGAAAGTGCTGCAGGTGTTGCAGAAGGAGGACGTACCGGTCTTTCAAATATTGTAACAGGAATTTTGATGCTTCTTTCTTTATTCTTTTATCCTTTAGTCAAAATGATAGGAGGCGGATATGAAATATCGGAAGGCGTATTTCTCTATCCTGTCCTTGCCCCCTCCCTTATAATCGTAGGTTGTTTGATGTTTCAATCTGTAAGTAAAATCCATTGGGCTGAAATAACAGAAGCAATACCCTCATTTCTCACAATCACAGTAATGCAATATGCATTCAGCATAACAGAAGGAATATCTGCTGGTTTTATTTCATATTGCATCTTAAAAGCAATTTCAGGGAAAGGAAAAGATGTTCACTGGATGATTTATTTCTTTTCAGCACTTTTCCTTGCAAGATATATCTTTATTTGACAGAAAATTAATGTATGATTTCTTCTATTTCCTTGACAATGACAAATACATATCATTTTAATATAATTGACATTCAATATAGCTGAAAAAGTTTACCTTAAAAGGAGGGTTATAAATGGATATTTCCGAACTTCTTCTTTTCGCAAATGAGCAGGGAGCTTCAGATATTCATATAAGCGCAGGTGAAGTACCAATGCTTAGGATACATGGCGACATCGAAAAAATTGAAATGCCTGCTCTTTCAGCTGAAGAAGTTCATGACCTGCTTTATGATATCTTTAATGATAAACAGAGGAAAGAATTTGAAGAAAACCTTGAAATAGATTTCTCAATAACTATGAAAGATATTGCTCGTTTCAGGGTTAATGCTTTTTTCCAAAATAGAGGTCCTGCAGCAGTGTTTAGGACAATTCCCACAAAAATTTTATCATTAGAAGAATTGAAACTCCCCAAAATCCTGGCAGATATATCGAGAAAAGAAAAAGGCCTTGTCCTTGTAACAGGGCCTACAGGCAGCGGTAAATCGACAACACTTGCCGCTATGATAGACCTTATAAATTCAGAGCGCAAAGGTCATATACTTACTATTGAAGATCCGATCGAATTTGTCCACAAAACAAAGAATTGTATCATTAACCAAAGAGAGCTTGGACCACATACACACAGTTTCGCAAATGCACTAAGGTCAGCACTCAGAGAAGACCCTGATATAATTCTCGTTGGTGAAATGAGAGACCTCGAGACTATACAGCTTGCCCTTACTGCGGCAGAAACAGGACATCTTGTTTTTGGGACACTTCATACATCCAGCGCGCCAAAAACAGTAGACAGAATCATCGATGTTTTCCCTGCCGCGCAACAGGGACAGATTAGGGCAATGTTTTCGGAATCTATTCAGGCGGTAATCACACAGCACCTATTCAAAAGAAAAGACGGTCAGGGACGGGTTGCGGCACTTGAAATAATGATAGGTACTCCTGCTATCAGGAATCTAATAAGAGAGGCAAAGATTTCGCAAATACCGTCAATAATACAAACAAGCCAAAAATTTGGAATGCAAACAATGGACCAGGCAATCAAAGAATTGTTAGCCAAGAATTTAGTTTCAAAATCTGAAGTGGAGCAATTTATGACTGCTTCACTTACTTAAAGAATTTTGAAATATAATTTTCTATTTCCATCCATTTAAAAGGAGTAAAAAAAGATGAAAATAAAAGAATTGCTTCAGGAAATGATTAAAAGGGATTCTTCCGATATCTATATAACCGCTGATTTGCCTCCAATGTATAGGACCGAAGGTGTTACTGAACCTTTTGGAGATACAAAACTTACGCCCGAAGACACTTTAGCACTTGCAAATGAGGTTATGAGCGAACAGCAGAGGGCAGAATTTGAAAATACAAGAGAAATGAATCTTGCAATTTATGAACCCGAATTAGGAAGATTCAGAGTCAACATCTTTTATCAGCGTGGAAATGTAGGTATGGTCATAAGACAGATTAAACTGGATATCAAAACTATCGATGACCTGAAACTTCCTCCCATATTGAAGGATATTATTATGTCGAAGCGCGGGCTCGTGCTTGTTGTAGGAGGTACCGGCTCAGGAAAATCAACAAGTCTTGCCGCAATGATTGACTATAGAAACAGCAATGCACCGGGCCATATCATATCAATCGAGGACCCCATCGAATTCGTCCATCAGCATAAAAAGTCAGTTATAACCCAAAGAGAGGTAGGATTTGATACATTATCCTTTTCTCATGCTTTGAAGAACACTTTAAGGCAGGCTCCTGATGTAATTCTTATAGGTGAAATCAGAGATGTTGAAACTATGGAATCAGCCATAGCTTTCGCTGAAACAGGGCATCTTTGTCTCGGAACTCTTCATGCAAACAACGCAAACCAGGCAATTGAGCGTGTAATCAACTTTTTCCCTTCAGAAAGGCACGACCAGATTTATCTTCTCCTTTCTTTAAATTTAAGGGCAATTATTTCCCAGCGCCTTGTTCCAACAGTTGATAATAAGAGAGTCGCCGCGATAGAAATTCTTTTAGATACACCTCGTGTAAAAGACCTTATCTTGAAAAAAGAGATAAGCACATTAAAGGAAGCAATGGCAGCAGGGAGACAAGAAGGGATGCAGACATTTGACCAAAATCTTTACGAATATTACAAAGCCGGAATAATCAGCTATGAAAATGCGATTGCCTATGCTGACAGCGCCAACGACCTGAGATTAAGAATTAAAATGGATTCTGTCGGTGAAGGCGAAGCCGCAGAAGGAGAGGGAAAAGAAAAAGAAAAACCAAAAGAACCTGCCTTTAAAATCAAAAAGGATGACCCATTCTCATAATAATTAATTAAAATAGGAATATATTTTTTGCAGAAAAAAGATTGAATATGGTAAAGAAGATAAATGTTAAAACATCTGCAAAAGTAGAATTTTTGGATATTACAGATTCTGTGAGAAGAGTCGTTGCAGAATCAGATGTTTCAAATGGAATCTGCTGTGTCTATGTACCCCACACAACAGCTGCAGTAACAATTAATGAAAATGCAGACCCTTCCGTCCAAAAAGACATTATAAAGGAAACAAATAAAATAATTCCCTTTTCTGATGGTTATTCACACCTTGAAGGTAATTCCTCAGCACACATAAAGGCATCTCTATTTGGCGCTTCTGAAAACATAATTATTGAAGATGGAGAACTCTTGCTTGGCACATGGCAAGGCATTTATTTCTGTGAATTCGATGGCCCCCGACACAGAAAAGCCTATATCAAAATAATAGCTTCTCCAAAATAGCAGATTCAAAAATACGCTATACTCTACTCTAAAAAATTAGACCATTATGAGAAGACAAAGATAGAAGAATATGTGCCGCTTTATTTAGTCTCATCATTGCCTGTTTTCTTTTTGTATTTAGGAAGAGATTTAAGTTTTGCTTCTATGACACTGCTCAATTTTTCATAAGGCACTGCACCAACTATCTTTGTGTCGCCAATAAAAAAAGTAGGAGTACCTCTAATCCCTAATTTTCTGCCCTGAGCAATGTCAGCCATCACTTTTGCTTCAATTTTTTTGTCCTTTAAATCCTTTTTAAATAGTTCAACATCGAGCCCAATCTTTTCTGCATATTTTATAAGGTCCTTTTCAGATAAGTTTCTTTGATTTTTAAACATCAAATCGTGAAGTTCCCAAAACTTCCCTTGTTTTTGAGCCGCTAATGAAGCTTTAGCGGCGATAAGTGCATTGGGATGAATTCCGGTTAAAGGATACTGCATAAAGACAAGCTTTATTTTATCTTTGTAATTATCCAATATTTTTTTGACTGCAGGCTGAACTTTTGCACAGTAATAACATTGAAAATCTGAATATTCCACAACTACCAACCGATTTCCCTCTCCTTTCGTTGGAATTAAGGAAGTATTTGAATTCTTATCATCAGCCATTATGAATGTTGATGAAAACATCAAAAAGGAAAATGCAATCAATGAAATGATTTTAATAAATCCTTTACTTTTTCCCATAGTCAGCTCCTTTCCTGATTTTTAATTCTAAATATTGAAAAAGCTCATTTTCAAGCTTCCCTTTTGATTCGCATTTTTTTAACAAATTCAAATCTTCTTCCGGATTTCTTATCGCAATAGCTATGCAGGGTCGATAGCTTGCAAAAGTATTAAAGGAAGCAACAACCATCGCTTGAATATAATCACCTCTTTCTTCTGTTTGGACAACCAATTTACCCCTCTTTGTTTCATATGTCCAGTTCATATCCGGTTTTCCACAGTCACAATAATCAGTCGTACCCTCTCTTTCAAATGTCCCATAATAATAAAGAGAGTCTAATTCTGTCCAATCTGTTGTAATTTTGCCGGGTACACCTCTGTCTTCGATGATTTCAAATCCTTTTTTATGCAAAAAATCGACAATGGAATGATGAATCAATTCTCTATCATTGGTATAAAATTTCTTTGTGAAAGGAAACTCGTACTTCTTTGGAGGTTTCCCTATCGATATGCAGGAAAGCAAAAAAAGAAGGAGAAAAGAAATGTATAAAAATATTTTGACAGTTCTAATTTTCACAGTTTTTATTTTACTACCAAAATAATTAGATAAAGTAAAAATCCCAGAATGATAGCAATATTCACGAAGAAACAAGGGAAAAAAAGAGGATTTCCTTCTCCTATTCCAATCAAATAAGGTATTTTCCAAGCTAATAGCACGACAATAGTCGTGGCAATTATCATTATAAAAACAAAAGCACAGAAAAGATAATAAATGAAAGTATATGCTAAAATGATGAATCCAACTGGTATCATCAATATAAACTTAATCCAACTCATTCTATTATCCGTATCATTTATAAAATCGTTTTTACGCCTCGGAGTAAAGATTATTTAAAAAATTTATCATTGTTCGGTTTTTCTTTCCTTTGAAAAGCTCTCGTTAATTCAGCAGATTCCTCTGTCTTCAAATAGTACTGCAAGAGCATATCATGCGCTACTCGAGCCATACCAGCAGCGCCATTATGCCGTGCATAGAAGACCGATTTGACTGCAGCCAGTGCTTGAGGACCCTTATCCATCAATTCTTTGCACCACTCTTCAACCCTCTTATCAAGCTCTTTCAAAGGGACTACTTCATTTACTAGTCCCATCTTCAATGCTTCCTGCGCACTGTATTTTCTATTTAGCATCCACATCTCCTTCGCTTTTCGCCTTCCAATGAGAGCTTCTAAATACCATGTGCCAAACCCTCCATCATAACTTCCCATTGAAGGGCCAACCTGTCTGAAGACTGCATTTTCCGATGCAATCGAAAAATCACAGATTGCTTGAAGGACATTTCCACCTCCAACGGCATAACCATTCACAGCCGCAATGACTGGCTTGGGCAATTTGTCTATAAGCTCGTGAAGGTCAACAATGGGAAGAGTGTTGCCATAGTGAAATTCAGTATTATCTGCTTTTTCACCACCAATACAGAAAAATCTATCCCCTGCACCGCGCAAAACAGCCACCCTGATATTCTTGTCCTTTCTGATATCAGAAAAGGCATCAATCATCTCTTCGACTGTTTTATACCTAAACATATTTGCCTTTTCAGGACGGTTTATAATCACCTTTCCTACACCATTCTTTTTTTCATAAATTATGTCCGAATACTTCATCTTTTATCTCCATAACAATTAAAAATATTCCTTCTATCACCAATACTTATTTAATTTTCAAACTCAAATCATCTACAATCATTTTACATAATTCCCAATCAGCAAGCTGAAAGGAGCGTGTGCTCAAATTAATCAATGATGCCAAAGGAGAAGGTATTATCGAAAATATCTCAAAAGGAGGTGTAGGAAATGTACCTCCTATATTACGCAATTTTCTTTTTGTCTTATAAATTTCCTGACCTTTTTTTGCGTCCACAATATGAATTTCAAGCTCAACTGTAATAAATGAATATAAAACCAAATACAAAGCGTTGTGCTTTATTACTCTACCAAAAAAAAGCAAATCTGCACCAGTAAGATCTCTTATCTTTTTATAACCTGCTCTTTTTATATCTTCAGGAGTAAAAATTCCATTTTCATCGAGAATATCATCGAGTTTTGACAGTTCAATATCAACAAACGGTTCTGTACTTAAAACTCCATAAAATGTCTCGCGGAGCATCCTTCCTGCTTCCGGATAAGATGTATCATTTTCAAAGGGCAATACGGCAACTTTTAAATTTGCTGAAGAAGACCTGTATTTCTCAAGAGGCGAAGTCTCTCTCTCTTTTACTCCTGCACAGGAACATAATAAAACGATAAAGAGAAGAAGAGGTAATAATATATTATCTTTTCTCTTTGTTTGACAAAAAGACTTCATATCTGTAAAAGCACTTTAATATAAGGTAATTAAATTCAAAGAACTCAATATATTGTAATCTTGTAAAAAAAGCAAAAACCATTTTAACAAAGCTTTTTTTCATTTACAAAAGATAGAAAAAAAGAAAAGTTTCAGTAATATAGACGGAGGATTTCTTAGATGTTTGATGAACTGAAAAAAATAGTTGGTGAAGAAAATGCAGCTTTCGATGAAAATGAGCGCAGAAGATATGCAAGCGATATGGCATCAATCCCAAAAATATTCCGTAATCTTTCAACTTCATTGCCTGATGCCGTTGTTAGACCAGATTCAACAGACGAAGTAAGTGCTATTTTGTCCTTTGCAAGAAACCATAAAATTCCTGTAATTCCAAGAGGGACAGCATCTTCTGCCCTTGGAGGCGTCCTTCCAACAAAGGGTGGAATCATCTTGGATATGACGAGAATGAAGAAAATTCTCTCTATCGATGAAGGAAACTGTACTGCAAAAGTAGAAGCAGGTATCGTTTGGGAAAATCTTGATAAAGCTCTTTCAAGATATGGTCTCGCCGTAAAAAGCTACCCTACAAGTGCGCCTTCAAGCACTGTGGCAGGATGGATATCAACAGGAGGATATGGTGTTGGTTCTCTCAAATATGGGCATATATCAGAACAGATCCAGACGTTAACAGTAGTAATGTCTGATGGAGAAATCAAAAATCTAACTTCGGATGATAAAGAACTCTTTTCAGCGTTGATAGGAACAGAAGGACAATTTGCCGTTATAACTGAGATTGTCTTGAAATTGCGGAAAATACCTAAAGACATTGACACTTATCTATTTGAATTCAGCGATGATGATTCTGCATTAAAATTTGTCAAAGATGTCTCTTCATTAAAGGAAAAGCCTTTCTTTGTAAAATATGAAAACAGCAAAGCCATAAACGCCGCCCGAGATGAAAATGCAGAAAAAATGGGTCCTTCTGTAATTGTCCGTTTGGAAGATGAAGATATTGAAAAACTTTCTTCATCTATAAAAGAATCTGCACAGAAATATAATGCAAAGGAAAAAGAAAAAAGAGAGGCTCTTCATCATTGGGATGAGAGATTCTATCCAATGAGGGCAAAAAAGAAAGGTCCTTCAATGCTTGCTGCTGAATTTTTGATACCCCTTTCTACCCTTTCAGAAACATTGAATGAGATTGGAAAATTTTTTGCTTCCAAGAAAATAGATGCTCTAATGGAAGTTCATCTGATATCATCGAATACTGCTCTTGTAATGGCAACATATCTCACAGATGAAAGAAAAAAAGATGAATATCTCTCCCACCTCTTTCTCATCGATTCAGTTATGAAAATCGCCTTCAAAAAAGGTGGAAAACCCTACGGCACTGGAATTTGGAATGCTGTATATCTGAATAAAAGATACAGCAATGATGAAATAAACAAACTAAAAAATCTTAAAAAAGAAGTTGATAGCGAGGAAATTTTGAATCCCGGTAAATTTTTTGAATTTAGAACAAGATTTGGACCTGTGCTTCCCTTGTTTCACTCAATTGGAATGGCAGGAGGAGGAAAGCTCGCATCCCTTGGATTGAAGCTTTTTGGTTCAAAACTTGAAGGGACTCCAGAGGGTGAAGCAGATGAAGGAATCAAGAGAATTGAAAAGGAATTCGACGAACTTTGGACCTGCGCAAAATGCGGATTCTGCGTAATGGTCTGTCCAACTTATGAAGAAATTGGATGGGAAGGCCTTACTGCAAGAGGGAAAATCAATGCACTGAAGGAGGCTTTGACTGGAGAATATACTGATATACCAGAAGAGCTTGTCTTAAGAGCTTACCAATGCACAACTTGTGGCGCATGCAGAGAAGTGTGCCAAACTGATATAGAAACAATCGAAATTTGGGAAATGATGAGGCGGGCATTTGTTGAAAAGAATAAGGGACCTCTTCCCGAGCACGAAAATCTTTTAAAAAGCATAAAAAATTATGACAATCCTTTACAGCAGCCGCGGTCAGGACGAGACAGATGGGCGAGAATGGCTCTAAAAGAAAAAAGAATAAAAGATAAGATTCAGGATATCGTAAAAAGTAAATCAAAAGTTCTCTATCATGTGGGATGTATCGGGTCCTTTGACGCAAATGTAAAGGAAGTAGCATACAATACATCATTTATACTTCAATCTGCAGGTGTAGATTTTGGAATTCTCGGCAAAAAAGAGCTTTGTTGTGCAAGTACACTGAAAAGAGTAGGAGATAGCGAATTTGAAAAAGTTGCTTCAAAAACACTTGAACTATACAACAGCATAGGAGTTGAAACTGTCGTTACCTCCTGTTCAGGATGCTACAAAACATTTAAAGATGATTATCCTCTTTTAGGAGAAGTCAAATTTAAACCTGTTCATATAGTTGAATTTTTGGAAAAGCTAATCAATGAAGGAAAACTTGAATTTAAAAAAGAGCTCGATATGACTATTACATACCACGACCCCTGCCATCTTGGAAGACATAGAAAGATATTTGAGCCGCCGCGCCGTGTATTGAATGCTATCCCCGGTGTAAAACTCGTGGAAATGGAAAGAAACAGGGAAAACTCGCGTTGTTGCGGTGCAGGAGGAGGTTTTAGAATAGCTTTTCCTGATGTGCAGGCGCGAATAGCAGTCAAAAGAGTCAAGGATGCAGAAGAAACAGGCGCCGACTATATTGTTTCTGGCTGTCCATTCTGTTATGCAGGAATTCAAACTGCTATAAGCTCTACAGGTTCAAAATTAAAGATGATGGACCTTACAGAAATTGTCGCGATGGCTCTTAAGGAAGAGGAATAACTCAACCTCACACAAAGAACCGACTAAATATTTTTTATTATTTCCAATCCCTCAAAAAACTAAAAAAGCCTTCCAAAAAATGGAAGGCTGAAAATAACATTCTCTTTCAAACAAAAGGTAATAAACAAAGGTTAATTCAATTATCTATAAAGATATACTCTTTATCTCATCAGCACTTTTTTCTATTCCTACCCCAAGATTTAGAAGTTCTGCAATTTTTTCAGCTGTAATTTCAGGGGATGCCAACATTAGCACAGGACAAATTCCCAGCGTGTATGCAATTGAGTTGGCTTCATCGACATTAGCATCTGCATTCCCTTCAAATAAACCTTTGAGAGGGGACCAAGCACTATAAGGAGATGATTTGCTTTCTCCCCATGCATCTTCAAATGGATTTCCAACCTCTACACTTGATTCGGAAAGAGCTGTTATTGTGTCTTTTACTTCATCAAATGTAGATCCTTTTCCTTCAATTGCTTTTGCTGTTTGAACCGGTTCGATTCCGAGACGCGAAGCATATTCAAGGACCTTTCCTGCCTCAGTAGAGCTAAAGCCAGCTTTCTGTAGCTTTATCAAAGATGCAGTATCTGTAATCAGAAATCCCGGTTCATCAACGCCATTCTGCGATAGTTCACTCGGAGCTTCATTGTATTTTACAAAAGTATTGCAATTCATTGGGCATCCAAAACAACCAACAAGACGATGTACTGACGGAGACAGCCAAGAGGGTATCTCTGAAGCGCCAAGAGATTCCGCAATCGATGCAATTCCTTTCTTGCCGCTAATATTGCCATCAATAATACTTCTTTTGAGCTCTGCACATCCATCGACAAATTCATCTGGTGACTCTATTTCAACCAAGCCCAATCCTCTAAAAGCGACAGCTTTTAAATTCTTTTCGGCAAATGCAGCAGCAATATTTGCTTTGTCAGGCGTTCCCCAATAGTTGTAGCAAAGCTGAGCCGCTTTCGAACCATTTTCTCCGGCAATTCCAATCGATAAAACCTGCACAAGAGGATCTCCCATATCACTTCTCAATTTATCTGTCACTTCCCATGGCGATTTGCCCCATAACTCTGCGGCATTATGTAAATCGCCAATCTCGTCATGAAGCCATAGGTAAGCCGGTTCCTCGGATTTTCCCTTTATCACTGCAAAGTCAAAGCCCGTCAACTTAAACTCCATACCTGAATTAAGTATTATTGGAGTATGAACGATTTCTCCATTAATCGGGCTTTTAGCCGTCACAATAATGACTGCGCCCCCGGGGAAAAGAGTCCCTGAAAATGGCCCGCAACCTATTACAATTGGATTTTCGTTTTCATATTGGCGATAGAGTGCAAGATTAGCTTTGGCACCACCTATATTTTCCTGTAAAAACTCATCTCCACAACCTTTTTCGTCTACTTCACCCTGACTTAAGTCAACAAGTAGTATTCTATCTGAAAAAAGACCCGGCATTTCATACCTCCATTTTCTTTATATTTTTATTCCTTTGAAATTGCTCCTGTAGGACAAAATCTGACACAGTTATATTCATCCGCATCTCCACACAAATCACAGGTAGGCCTTATTAAAATTGGTTTTGCTGATGCGCTGTCGCTTCCGCCTGAATCGCTGCCCGGTTTTTTACATTCTACCCCTTCGGGCCTTCCAACAAGGATATCATCACTTCGTTTAACCATAATTCCGAAATAGTTCTTTTTTTCTTCCGCTCTATAAATCATTATGCTCGATGAAAGAGTTGTCATAGCTTCATCATGATAGTAACCACATGCCATTTCACAAGATAAACAGCCAATACACTTTAAAGGTTCAATTTTTATTCCCATCAGTCCCAATCTCCTTATTTATTTGAAAAGTTTTTTTTGTTCTTATATTAAATGGACAATGTAATAGTCAATAGTTTATTGAACAGTTTCACTCTATGTCCGAATATTGAACCAATTTATCTTCTAAAGAATACAGTCCTCGCTTATCTTGGTTATGGAACCCAGTATTCAGCATATTGAGATGTTTTTTGTAATGCCATCATCTGACATTGATTATTCATCTCACCACTATGGATAGAATCAAAAAAATGGCGCTTCGTGATTTCTATAAGAGGTTGGACTCATAAACAATGGGGAAAAATCTATTTCTCTTGGATAATCTCAACAATTCTCTTGGCAAAGGCTTTGGAATATACTGGGGTAATATGGCCGCTATAATTCAATGAATAGCTTTCAGAATTTTCAGCAACTGCATTTCCTGAAGGAATTATCATATTATCGAGCTTTGACCAAAAACATATAATCTTCAAATCAGGCATTTCTTTGCGCAACGAATCCAACTCTTTAAGAAAACCGCTTTCAGGAACCATTTCCCTTCCGCATTTTCCCAGTGCGATTTTTGCAAAAAGCGTACCCTTGTGGGGAGTACCTATTGTTATTACTTTTTTTATATCCAAATCTTTTCTGCTCAAAGCATAATAAAGTGCAACTAAGCCTCCCATACTATGTCCAATAAGGATAAAGCTGTTATATCCTTCTTTTTTCAATTTTTTGATTTTTTCGGATAATTTTTGTGAAAAATCTATGATTGAAGAAAAAGGCGGAGACAGATTCAAATCATACACATCCTTAATTCCATATTTTCTCAATAAAAATTTCAATGGCAGAAGCATACCTCTATTATGCAGATAGCCATGTATCAATAGAACAGCGCTTCTTTGTGAAGGATAAGCAACATCCTTTTTTGCTTTTATCCTAAAAATTCCTGCAGGAATCAAAATTATTGCAATTAAAATTGAAAGGTATTCCGCAATGATAGTGGCTATGATTTTGAAGATAAAAACTGTAATATCATCATTCTTCTCTTTCCATATGCTATTACCTTTATGATAGTTTACAGCTTGGGCAACGAGAAAGGTAAAAAGAGACCATAAAAACATAACCGCCAATATGAGGAAAAAATACTTCAATTTAAAAAAGATAAACCATTCTATAAATTGCTTTGAAAAATAGGCTATTTTCAAGAAAGATTATCTACTACTTTCTTCTTAATTTGAACTTTTCTTTGAGATCGTCAAGCACGGAATAAACAGAAGGTACTACAACAAGGGTAAGAAACATCGATGTCAATAAGCCGCCAATGATAGAAATCGCCATTGGAGAACGAAACTCAGACCCCGGCTCATTGCTTACTGCAACTGGAAGCATTCCAAATATCATTGCAAGAGTCGTCATTAGGATTGGTCTAAGTCTTGTAGGTCCTGCTTGAAGGATAGCTTCTCTTCTCGGCAGCCCCCTTTCTCTTAAAACATTGGTATAATCAACTAAAAGAATTGCATTTTTTGTAACGAGTCCCATCAGCATTATAAAGGCAAACATCGTAGAAATGCTGAAACTAAGCCCGAAAACAAATAGAATCAAGACAGCGCCTATTATAGCCAGAGGTAAAGAAAGCATAATTGTAAAGGGATGGATGAAAGAATTAAACTGTGAAGCAAGTACCATATAAATGAATACGACAGCAAGCAAAAGAGAGCTTGTCAAAGTGGAAAATGCTTCCTCCATTCGTTCTGCCTGCCCTGTAAATCCGACTTTATAACCTTCAGGGATTTCAACATCTTTTATTCTTTTCCTTACATTGCTGATTACATCGCCAAGTGAAGCATTCATATAATTGGATTCAATCAATACTTCTCTCTGCCTATTCTCCCTTCTAATTTCACTTGGTCCCTCTTTAAAATTTAGCTCTGCAATTTCTTTTAGGAAAATATTTCTGCCTTCCTTATCTTGTAAAAAAGAAATTGTTCCAATATCCTCCAAGCTGTCACGGTCTGCTTTTGCCAATCTAACCCGAATATCATATTCATTGTCTCCGTCTCTGAATTTTGAAGGAACTTCACCTTCTATTAAACTTCGCAAACTCGATGCAATAGAGATATTATTCAAACCGATATCTCCGGCAATATTTCTATCAACAACAACTTCAAGTTCAGGACGCCCCTTTTGAATTGTTGATGATACATCAACAGTGCCCGGAGTTGCTTTGACGATTGGAAGGATTTTATTCGTTATTTTAGCCAATGTGGGCATATCATCGCCGCGCACATATAGAGTTATTGGCGCCTCCTGTCTTCCACCCATATTGAATGTCTCAACAGTAATCTTTTCTGCAGGTATATCCTTCAGTGCTTGTCGAATCTGTGATTTCAACTCCTCAAGATTTGCACCTGTTATTCGATGGTTTTTATCAGTGCAGTAGACATCCAAATGGGCATTTGTTACATCACCAAGCTGACCTATTGCAGTAAAGATTGTTTTTACTTCTGGATTTTTTCTAATCATTTTTTCTGCTTTTCTCGCCGCCATATCTGTCATCTTAAGAGATGTCCCTGCAGGCATCTTTATTGTAACACTGATTTCTCCTCTGTCCTGGTCTTCAAAGAAAGTAACTCCTACTAATGGAAGCATAAATAGCGACAGGACAAAAATTGCAATAGCGCCAAGAATAACAGTTTTATTGTTATTTGTCGTCCAACTCAAGATATCCCTATATTGGGAATCTACACGGCTGTATGCCTTTTCCAATGTTTCAGACAGTTTGCTGAAAAAGGTCCTCTTCTTCTTTTCCCCCTTCACTACCGGCTTCATAAAATAAGCAGAAAGCATAGGGTCAAGGGTAAAGGAAACGAAAAGTGATACGAGAACAGCAAATGCCGCAGTTAGTCCAAAGGATTTAAACCATCTTCCTATCATACCTGACATAAATGCAATAGGTATGAAGACTGCAACAATGCTAAAGGTAGTTGCCATAACGGCAAGACCTATTTCCGATGTCCCAAAGGATGCAGCTTCCTTTGGCGCCATCCCTTCTTCCATATGCCTGAATATGTTTTCCCTTACTACTATAGCATCATCTATGACAACACCAACTACAAGATTCAACGCCATCAAAGTCATAACATTGATAGTAAAACCCATTAGATACATAAAAAAGAATGTAGATATCAGAGAAGTTGGCAATGAAAGTGCACATATAAGTGTGCTTCTCCAATCACGCATAAAGATAAAAACGACAAGCACCGCCATTATTACGCCTTCGATGATAGCATTTCTCACGCCGCGCACATCTTCTCTAACCATTATCGAATCATCACGAATAATAAAGATACTGAAATCGCTCGGCAAAAGTCTTCTTAACTCATCAATTTTGTCATAAAGGTCATTACAGAGAGCAACTGTATTTGTACCGCTCTGTTTTTTGATACCCATTGAAACAGCATCAACATCGTTGATTCTGGATAGACTCCTCAAGTCCTTAAATCCGTCTTCAATATCTGCTATATCTCTCAAATAAATAGGCACTCCATTTTTCAATGAAACCACTACATTTCCAATTTCATCAACACTTGAAAATTCTCCTCTTGTGCGCACAACGATTTCTCTTGTATCCTTTTCCACTCTTCCCGCAGGAAGGTTGATATTTTCTCTTTTCAAAATATTCATTACTTGAAACGGAGTAATTCCATAAGCATTGAGCATATCTTTTTTCAGATAAACTTGTATTTCTCTCTCCAACCCTCCTATAATGTCAACGGAAGCAACATTCTCAACCTGCTCCAATGCAGGCTTGATTTCATTTTCAGCTATATCTCTAATCTCTGCAGGATCACGGGGTGCTGAAACTCCAACCCACATTATAGGCCTTTGGGCGGGGTCCATTCTTTGAATTACTGGTTCTTTTACATCTTCCGGCAATTCACTTTTCTTTTGAAAGACCTTTTCTCTAACCTCAATTGCCGCTATCTTGATTGGCATATCAAAATCAAATTCAAGAATAATCCGTGATAATCCTTCTGTTGTTATTGAATTGATCTTTTTTATCCCATTGACTGAGCTTACAGCTTCTTCGAGAGGTTTAGTAACTGTGCTTTCCACCTCTGCAGGACTTGCGCCCGGATAGGCAGTGGTAACAGTAATATAAGGAGGATTGACTTCAGGAGTTTGCTGGACACCTATATATGAAATCGATGCAATGCCCAACACCATAAGGGAGGCAATCATCATTACTGCAAAAACAGGCCTATTAATGGATATTTCAGAAATTAACACTACAAAACAACCTTTCTTACCTTAATGCCATCGTAAAGGCGAGTCCTGTTCGATACAATAACCTCTTCATCCTTATTGAGACCTGCTATAACCTGAATATAGTCACCACTTATAATGCCTGTTTTCAATTTCCTCAATTTTGCTTTGCCTTCATTGAAAACGAACACATAATTGTCAGAAGCCTTCCTGAAAACAGCTCTTCTTGGAATCAAAAGGGCATTTTTGACTGTTTCCGTATAAATTCTAACTTCAACGAATAGTCCTGATTTAAGCTCCATATCGCTGTTATCGATTTGCACTATTGCAACTGCCGATCTTGTATTCTGGTCCAAAGAAGGAGAAACCCTCGTAACTTTCCCAACAAATACTTTATCACCCATAGCAGGAACAATTATTTCCCCTTTTTGTCCAAGCTTTACATAGGAAGCAAATTTTGCAGGAACTTTAACCAAGACTTTTATTTTTTCCAGATTTTCAACTGTAAAAAGCGGTTTTGATCCCCCTCCAGAAGAATAAACCATAGTACCAATATCAACATTTTGCCTCGTAACAATACCATTGATAGGAGACCTTATCCAGCAATCTGCAAGTTCCTTTTTTGCTATTTCGAGTTTTGCCCGCTTCTCGTCATTTGCCTGAGCTTGCGCCAATTTTAACGAAGACATGGCGCTCAAATATTGTTCTTTTTCTTTTCGATATTCTTCATTGGATATCATTCCATTCTTATACAGTGCCTCAGCGCTTTCATATTCTGCTTTTTCTCTTTCAAGTGTACTTTTAGCTTTTTCAAGATTTGCAAGAGCTACTTTGAGTGCGGCTTCAGCCTCTCTTACCTTCAATTCAGCATTTTTATGTTCAATAACAGCCAACACATCCCCCTTCTTTACCTTATCGCCAATGCCAACCTTAATATCTTCTATTCGTCCTGTAACTTTTGAAACAATTTCCACTCCCACATTTGGATATGTATCTCCCGTCATTGAAATAATGTTATCAATGTCATCTATGCTTACAGGACTTGTCATAACAGGTATCCCTTCATCTTCTAAAGACTTTTTGTCTCCTGAGCCATTGCTGACTGCAATAAAAATTCGATATCCGAGAAACAGGAAAACAACTGCTGAAAGCGCAATTAGTATCTTTTTTCTTTTTGGAGTCATAATTGCTTATCTCTTTATATTATTCTTGTTATTGTGATTTAACTTCGATTTTACTGTTTCACTAATCCTTTCAAAAAGCTCAATAAGAGATATTTGGTCATCTTCTGTCAAAAGGCTGAGAAAATTTTCAATCCTTTCTCTGCGTATTCTCCAAAGTTTGGAAACAGTAGCCATACCTTTCTTTGTCAATCTCACTTTAACAAGCCGCCTATCTTTTTCATCTCTAAAGCGCTCGACAAAACCGTCTCTAACGAGTCTGTCCGTAATTCCCGTTAAAGTGCTCATATGAAGTCCCATCCAGTCCTTTAAATCAGACATTGTGCAGTTTGGATTTCTTCTAAGAAAGAGCATTGCCATAAATTGGGCTTCTGTTACATTGCTATCGGAAAAGCGGTACTTTGTTTTTTGGCGCGAAACATTATAAAATTCCCAAAAGGCTCGTTCAAATCTCTCTGCTTTTACTGAAATATTGTTATTTTTCATTTTTCTCTGTCTAACCAAATCTAAAAACCTCTACTAACTTATTTCGTAATACAGATATTATATATTAGAAATATTTTGTCAAACAAAATATTTTCATTATTAAATAATCACAAATCGTTAAAAGCCATCC